>JALXDW010000263.1 GCA_027070385.1 Chromatiales bacterium | reverse complement strand
ATAACTATACAGCCAGGCACTGATTGCTGCCGATTTTCATAACAACCACAACAACCTTCTTCGATATCATATTCACGGCAAATTATATTGGTATAAAAAACCTTATCCGTTTGTTCATCTTCCAGTGTAATCAGACAACACCGGCCACACCGGTCGCACAATGCTTCCCATTGTGAGTCAGATAATTCAGCAAGAGGCGCATTGATTATATATTTTAAATTCTGTTTTGTTCTCACCGGACACTATTCCAACGCTCCTGATTTTAATCAGACAAGTTTAATAAATTAATAATAAGATCACCATAGGCATGTTCAGGTGTATCTTCTACATCACTGACTATTTTCCTGACTCGACCACGTATTTGATAATGTGTATTTTTACTTCGCTGTTGCAAACGTTTAAGACCTGTTTTTTTAAAATTTTCCAGCATCTGTAAAATCAATTTTTGTTCGGCAACATTATTTCTATCAATGCTCTTATCGAGTTCATCATTGAACCATAGCTGATATTCCGGCTTTGCTGTCAGGCGAGAAAAATGCAGAAAACGTCCGTGACGTTTATTTTGTGAAAATTCACCCAAATAGAATTCTTTATTGGCAGAAACAAAAATGCCCAAGCCATCCAGATAATTAAATCGGAAAGAACCAAGGTAACGTTCCTGATTCGCTGTTCTTAGATCACCCAACCCACTATATTGGCCGAATGCAAAAGAGCCTCGGTATTCCTCTTTATTTTTCCGCTGCATAAACCCTTTACCATGCGGCATATCATTTAACCATTCACCACGGTAACGATCACCATTAGGCCATTCATTCGCTCCCACACCTTCTCGAATGACTTCATATTTGAGGTCCCCGGAATATAAACTGCCATCAGGTAATATTATAATTTCAGGTTGAAGCATTAAAGTTTCATCAGCCCGAACAGTATGGCTGATATAAAAACTCAATAAGCAACCTAAAAAAGAAATAATAATAGCGGTGATATTTTTCAGTTTAAACATTACTACAACAATCGCATATTTCGAGATATAAAAAAAGGGGATGTAAACATCCCCCTTCCTTTTTAAAGCTGGTTTGTAACCTTAGCCCCCTTCACCAATGGATGCCCCCATAACCGGGTGTTGTAACCACAAGCCAACATCACTGCCTAAAGCTTTAACAGTCCGCCCCAGTATTGAGCAGGTGCCTTTAAAACCACCAAAGGCTCCACCACCTGAACTACGTTGCCCTCTAAATGTGCCAATAACTTTTCCATTTTCAAGCAATTTTCCTTCAATCGCAACACTCTTGGCACCTGACCAGGCTCCACCACCTGAACCGTGTACATTAATAATTTCAACTTTTAACACACGTGCTGACGTCTTTGCCTTACCACCTTTCATCATATTCACATGATATTGACGGGCATAATTATTAATATGTGTTGCCAACTTGCCTCCCAGGTCACATTCTTTGCGTACTGCATCACGCACAAAAAGTCCTTTTTTAAATGGAATATAACTACTCATGTGTACCGGTGTTTGATCCACTTGTGCTGCTGGCCTGATTTGCTGACTTTTACAACCTGCCGCTGCAACAATGACAAGAAGTACCCCATATAAAACAAATTTCTTTTTCATGCTGCCCCCCCCTCTTTAATTTTAATATTATTCAGCATTATTATAGACCTAATCCCATATAATACATCCCGCCATCGAGGTTAATATACTTTACAACACCATTAATTTTAACTTGTCGTGTATTGGCAGCATCCAGGGTAAAACTGACATTAAGTTGTTCACCTACATGCGGTATCAGTTGATAAATTGAACCTGTGATTCCAACCCCGCTCATTGAATAATTGAGTGCTGTCATTTCCACTGGAGCATTATTTTCCATAATAACCTGCACAGATTGTTTACATGCAATTCTTGTTTCTCGTCTTTTATTCCGGGTATTCAAATTGAAGTCCTTTTTTCAGATTATTTTTCGATAATTCCATTATCGTCAAGTATGTATATATTCAGTTTCAGAGGATAGATCAACATTGAATAAAAATACATAATTCGCACATAATAATAAAGGGAGGGGAGTATAAAACAGAGTCGTAAACTGAAAACAACTGAACAGGATAACATCTGTCCAGATTTAACAACGTTAGCGTTACTGCATATTATAATTCGGATAGGCTATCATCCATTGCCGTCGTAACTCTTCCAGACCAAAGCGTTCACCATCAACTTCATAGTCGACAATGGCCAGGCCTATGCCGTTTTTACTCATGCGTACAACTCGGGTATTAAAGAAAATAAAAGGGTTACTGGAATCCATCAGTTGCAGACTAATATGAGCCCCTTTGGGTAAATTAGGTAAATTTTGCGCCACCACATACAAACCGGCATCCGAAATATCTCGTGAACGTCCATCCACTTCACCAAATAACTGGTGACTGATACGAACCGAAGAAATAACGCGTTTGCGGGGGGATTCTCGTCGTTCCTTAACACGAAATATCATAGTTTTATTTGTTAAGTTGTAATCAATTTTCTAAAATTTAGCACAAAAATCATAAGGATGCGTGAACGGATGCACAAAAAATACACAATTATCTTTGTTTTTCCCATATATCCCGTAAATTGCTAATAGGATAAACTTCACCGTTTTTTTCATAGTTAAGGAATTTTAACCCCAACCCCACATCCGCCAGTCGAACAATATCCATGTTAAAAACAACATCGACATCGCCTGAATCCAGAAAGATCAGTTTAACTTCATCATTAACCGGCAGGGCAGGTAAGCCATTACACGAGAGAATCAATACACCCCCATCGGAAATATCACGCGTTTGTGTGTCCAGAGAACCAAAACTGGGGTGAAAAATGCGCACCCGTGAATTAACAACCTTGCGGCGATGCTTTCTACGCTCATCCATTTTTGAATACTTTTTATTATGAATTTAATCAAGTATGTGTGATTTCTAAAGAATAATCTACATTATTAACTGAAATTCAGGCCTAAAGATTCTAGTGAACAAAGCGCAAACTGATTGCATTGGAACTGACCCTAAGACATTCCATATCAAAGATCACATCCATATTGACTGGCTTGACGAATAAGTGTTCACGGCTTAATTTATTATTCAGTGTCGCACTGTTATTCACTTCAACCGACATGCCACCATTGGAAACATCAATTATTTTCCCGTTTATCTGCCCAAATTCATCGTGATACAAATTAACACCCAAACAGACTACATGCCGAAAACTGGCTCGCCGCTCATTCATCACTTACTCCTTATATACCAAGGATACCGCAATCTTTTTTTGACTTGCTTATGAATGTATAGCACAACAATGAAAGCCAATAAATATCAGAGCAAAGCTCCTGGCAATAAGTTATTAATACCCATCATTAAAAATATTAGGGCTGTTGGATTGCCTTTAAAATTTTACATCGCGTAATTGCTGTGCGGCTTCTTCAGGACTGATGGTATTCACGAACAAGCCTGAACCCAACTCAAATCCTGTTGGGATGCTGGTGCGTGGTGTAATTTCCAGATGCCAATGATAACTATTTTGGTTATTTTTGTAAGCATCACCATGCGGCAGAGTATGCATAAAATAATTATACTGTACGCCTTCCAGAACAGTGTCTAGCCGCTTCATGGTGCGTTGTAATAAGCCTGCAAAATCATCCAGCAGTTCGTTGCTGCATTCAATAAAATCGGCTTGATGTTTTAGTGGAAAAATATGCACTTCCCATTCATAACGACTGGCAAACGGTTTTATTGCAATAAAATGCTCTGTACGTTCAATAATATATTGTCCGATGTCTACCTTACGACGAACTTCACCTGAATCCCTGTCATAAATCGTTGCTTCAAAGGTTAAGGCTTCATCTATCAACCCGCAAAAAATACACTGATGATGTTTTTCATAATAAGCTTGTGAATGGTGTATTTCAGAATGTACATTTTCAGGAATAACCGGCATGGCAATCAGTTGACTGTGAGTATGCGGAATACTCGCACCGGCTGCTGGCCCAAAATTTTTAAAAACAAGAACATAACGAATACGTTCGTCGGCCTGGTATAAATCAAACAATCGATAACGGTAAGCGTTAAACATTTTGGCAAAATGTTCCGGCTGCATTTCAAAAACGGCAATGCCATGTTCAGAGTGATCAATAATAACTTCATGCCGACCGTAACCGTCGATAGTTTGTTGCAACCCCATAACAAGATTAGGGCGTTTTTCATCATCACCCAGTATTGCAAACAGGTTTTCAACAATACGGATCTGCCAGTTTTTCTCATCAGGAATTGTCATTAAAGCCGGTGGTGTCATGTGTTCATTCCCGCGACAGAAAGGACACGTATCAACATGCTTGCGCGTATCACGTTCAATGCGCTCTTCTTTCTTTTTAGGCCGCATACCACGTGCGGTTGCCACCAACACAGATTCGGTGGGAACAACCGGACTGATTCTGATTTCACGAATCGCCCGGGATTCAGTTTGCGCATTGTCTGAGTTGTTCTTATTCATATTGTTCCAGGCTCGTGATTAAATTCGGAAAACCAAGCCTTTATTCAAACATGCTTTTTATTATTTTTATATTAAGTTTTTCTTATGCAGTTATTACCATAGATACTTATGGATTTTTTATTTAAAATCAATATATTAGCTTGTTCTATCAGCAAATAATTTGGCAAAAAACAGGCTGCTTAATAGCGATGAAAGATACCAATACCAAAATGAAAGCGTACATCAGAATCATCATAGTAATAAGGTGTTTCAACAGGCCATATTTTAAGTTGTTGAACCTCTAATACCGGATAAATATAGCGACTTTCACCTACCTTGCCTTCACGTTTTGCAATCAATTTACCAACAACACTTACCTGCCGGCCTTGTGAATATTCACCGAGTTCAAGATAGCCTTGTTTCACCAGAATAAAACGCCCTAAAGAACGAGTGTCTTTTATCGGCTCAGCATAGTCGTCTAAAGGATAAGCCAAAATTTCAAGTTCTGTTGTCTTTTCCAGATTCTTACCCGATAAAATAGTACCACCCCACAGCGCATATTGACCTTTCATATTGTCAAAAGTATCCACGGCCATTGAAATGGTCAAGCTTTTGTTAACCCGGCTGGTTTCCAGACCTGCTGTGGCACAGGCCGAAATAAATAAAATAATGAAGAACATAAAGAATTTTTTCATGGCAATCTCCTCGTATCGATGTTTCTATTATTGAATGATCGTGGATGATAGCTGAGAGAAGTGTGACATGCCTTGACTTAAGTCAAACTTTTAGAAATACACCATGAGGTGCACCAAGATTGTGCACCTTAAATCATGAAGGTCGAAAAGGAAAGGAATGGATCAATAGGTGGTTTAACCCCCTATCATGCCTGTTCGTCCACCAAAAAGCCTGTTACCAGGTTGTGAAACGCCCTTTTAATCTTCAATATCTCCTCTGGTGGCACCTGTTTAATGACCTTTCCCGTGTCCCGATCTATGACCTCCATCACTCCTGTTTTGCTCTCTTTGTCAAAACGAACAGCTATCTTCGTCTGCATGAGGTCGAGGTCCTCTGCAATCTCCTTTACTGCAGCCTCGAGTTCTGCCATTGAAGGGTTCCCCTTCTCTTTGCCATCAGTACCCCCATTTACTGGAGCATTGGCAGACAGGTCGTTTCCATTGACTTTTGCCCCAGACTTCGTCCCTCCAATCAGCCCCATTGGGGTTGGAGCAGAACCAAACTGACCCTGTTGTGCATCTACTCGGACTA
>JALXDW010000262.1 GCA_027070385.1 Chromatiales bacterium | reverse complement strand
GTAAAGGCCAGTATGCTGGTAGCAGTTGGCTTGAGAGCCAGGTTGATTTTATTCTTGTTATTCAAATTCAGAACACTTGTTTGTCGGCGTTGATTTGCATTATGCTTTTATCCCCGCCGGGTTCAGTGGTGGTTACTGTACGGATATGTGTGTCAGAACCGCTTAATTCGATAGCTTCTATGTATTCCAGCGCTTCTTCGTCAAGCGGAAGCAGTGTTATCGTCCAGTTATTTTCACTGGTCTTAAAACTAACATCGTAATAGTCGTTCAGGGTTCGCAGGTTGCCGCCCAGCACGCCGCGATAGGCTTCGGTAAACACAGCAATAACCGGGTAGTTGCTGAGTAATAAATCGTATTGTTCACCATCGGCTTTTACAATATGCAGTTTGTCACCGCTTACTTTAAAAAATTCAGGCTGAGGAGTAATGGTTTTTTTAATCAGGGTATCGGGTGTAATATATTCTAGCGTGCCAGTTAGTTTTATTTTATTGTCGAGTATGCTTATGAATTTAGTTTCAACAAAGCGGGCCTTGCTGTGTTTAATTTTTGACAGGTTTAGCAACACGGCTTCGAGGCTGGAATCTGTTACGGGCCCGGCATAGCCTGAATTGTATGCAAGCAATAGCCACAGGCTGGCTAAAAGTGCCAGGATGAAGTGCTTATTTTTTTTCGTCATGCCAGAAGTCATAAAAGTTAAACCAGTTATAAGGTGATTTCTTTATATAGTATTCGAGCCGATCAACATAGCTTTGCATATATTTTTGTGCATCCTGTTCGCGGGTTTTGCGGTTAATTGCTATTTTATCGGACAACAGTTCGAAGTAAATATTATATTTATTGCCGCCTTCGTATAAGCCATAAAATAAAACGACTGGAACTTTCATGATTGAGGCCAGTAAAACCGGGCCGGAGGGGAACTCAGCATTATCACCCAGCAGCTTGCATTCTACCTTACGTTCACCTTCGGTAACGCGGTCGCCGAGCATACCGACAAAATAGCCCTGTTCAATGGCTTCCTGCATTTGTAATAGTGCATCCTGATCGGCAAGATTGATAACTGTGTCGGCCACTTCGGGGTTGAGCTGGTCGAATATACGGGTGATCATCTGGTTATGCTCGCGGTACATCAGAACCTTTAGAGGCAGGTGTTTATTGCGTACCACCAGCGAGCGCAGTACCTCGAAGCTACCATGATGTGCACCAAGCAGGATGCCGCCTTTGCCACTGTCGATATAGTTGTCAAGTACGTCGACACCATGTACTTTTATTTCAAAGCGTTCATGCTGATCGGTTAAAAAGAACACGCGGTCGAGGATGGTCGATGAAAAATGATGGATATGCCTGATAACGGTAACAAGCGAAGGGGTGTTGCCCTGGACACGCCTGAAATAATTTCTGGATGCGCGGATAACACGTGGTGATGTAAGGAAAAAGTATGCAGTTATAAAATAAAGAATAAAGCGCGCGATATTGCGACCTATATTCAACGCTATCCAGCAGATAAGCTTTAATAAAAAAGGGTTGCTGCGTTCGGAATGTTTTTTCCAGCCCTTTTCGTTTTGTTTGCTATCGGTTGCGCTCATATTTTATTGCTTACAGAG
>JALXDW010000261.1 GCA_027070385.1 Chromatiales bacterium | reverse complement strand
ATTCAAGCTATTGAATAATAAAAGATAATCCCAGTGTGTTTTTTTTTGGACAAACCGGGCATTTTAAACGATGCTGTGAAATTCTGGATTCATCGCGTCGAATGTGAGAATATATTTTTGTAGGAAAAAGATGACAAATTACTCATGTATTTTTTAAGGGCCTAGAGCCAATATGGCAATACTCATTCAATATGCTAATGGTGTTCCGGGAGTGAAATTCTCGATTGATAGCGAGGAGATCACCATAGGACGTGCTTTGGATAATGACATCAGCATTGATGATGAATTTGTCAGTAAACGACATGCCATTATTCAGTTAATGCGGGATGAGCTGACCGATCGTGTCGACTGTATATTAATAGATAATGACAGTACCAATCATATTTATGTCAATAACATGAAAGTGGCGGCACATCGTCTGGAAGAAAATGACCGTATTCAGATTGGACAGAATGAATTTCGTTTTTCGTTTGAGTCCATTTCCCAAGTCATTCCTCAACCTGACATTGATGAAGCCCCTGGCTTGAGACATGCCAAAGCACAAGCCGATACTGAACGTGTTACTAATGCACAGCCAGGAAATAAATCAACCTTTGGTGGGGTGCCGCTGGATGGTTACGAAGTTGAAGATTTAAGTGATACCCGACACCAGATGGATAACCTGCTTCCGACCTCAGATGTGATGAGCGACGATGATGCCAACTCAACTAAAAATAACAAGCGTTTTAGCCGTCGGTTAACATTTATATAAATTCATTACAGCTATTAATTTTTCCGTTTTCCGTTAAAATAGCGGCTGTCATTTAATACGCGAGCAGTCATGCTTATTCTTGCACTTGAATCCACCACTGAAGCCTGTTCGGTTGCATTGTGGAATGAATCCGTCATTACCGAGCAATTTGAAATTGCGCCAAGGCAACACACCCGTCTGTTATTAAAGATGGTGGATGACTTATTAAAACAACAAGGGATTTCCAAGCAGGATTTGAATGCCATTGCTTTTTGTCGTGGGCCCGGGGCATTCACTGGTTTGCGCATCACTGTGGGGGTTGCTCAGGGTCTCGCTTTTGGTTTGAATTTACCACTTATCCCTGTTTCAAGTCTGGCTGCATTGGCTCAGTCGGGGTATCGTTATCATAACCAGACTTCTTTTTTATCCTGTCTGGATGCACGCAAGAATGAAATTTTCTGGGGTTGTTATACGATTGAAAATGGCCATGCACAACAACGGGGTGATGAACAGGTATCATCGATTACATCCATGGCAGAAAAAATTAAGTCATCGGGGCTAAATCAGCCGATGCAGGTTGTTGGGACAGCGGCACATTTAATTTACCCATTAAATGGATCACTAAAGGAACTTGAACTCTCCTTTGTTGACTCATTAACAGAGGATGCGGTTTATCCCCATGCGCGTGATATTGCTTTTCTTGCGGCCAGGGAATACCGTTTGGGGAATACGGTTGGTGTTGAAAAAGCGGCACCGGTTTATTTGCGAAATAATGTAACTTATTAACAAAGATGAGATTATGAACAAAATAATACTATTTTATCTTCTATTTTTACTGTTCAGTGTCAACCTGTCGGCTGAGCCGGTATTCC
>JALXDW010000260.1 GCA_027070385.1 Chromatiales bacterium | reverse complement strand
GTGATGAAGTCATTACCAGTGCCTTTACTTTTATCGCCACTGCAGAAGCCATCTGTTATGTCGGTGCAAAACCTGTATTTGTCGATATTGCTCCTAAAACTTTCAATATTGATCCGGCTTTAATTGAAGCGGCCATCACCAACAAAACAAAAGCCATTATTCCGGTGCATATTTTTGGTCAACCGGCCAACATGCCCGCTATTATGGAAATTGCAAACAAGCATAACTTAAAGGTTATCGAAGACTGTGCCCAATCCTTTGGTGCTAAAATAGAGGAAACCACAACCGGAGCGTTTGCAGAAGCCGGTTGTCACAGTTTTTTCCCCAGTAAAAATCTGGGGTGTTATGGTGACGGTGGGCTGGTTACGACTAACAGTGATGAAATACACAAGCAACTGATTGCACTAAGAAATCATGGCAGTTTCGAACGTTACCATCATCATGTGATTGGCTTTAACAGTCGTCTGGATGAAATACAGGCAACAATATTACGCATTAAATTAAAACACATTGATACCTTCAATGCGGGTCGTTACCGTGTAGCACAGAATTATTCCAATCAACTGCACGAATCCATACAAACACCGTTTGAAGATAACATTGGCAACCATGTTTACCACCAATATACCGTGTTAACGGATAACCGTGATGCTATTCAAGCGGCCTTATCTGCAAAAGATATCGCTTCGGCTGTTTATTACCCTATTCCACTACATCAACAGGATGTATTTAAAAAAGACTATAAAGATATCAAATTGCCAATCACCGAATCGGTTTGTGCGCAATGCTTATCATTTCCTGTCTACCTGGAAATGCCTGAAAACTCCCAACAAACGATTATTGATACAATTAACAGTGTTTTTTAGTTTAGATGAAAACCGTTCTTATTGTTGCAGGTGAAGCTTCCGGTGATGCACATGGTGCCCGACTCGTTAAAGCCGTACACGAGAAAGATGCATCCGTTACATTCTATGGAGTGGGCGGCAGCAATATGCGTGATGCCGGTGTTGATATCCATATTGATGCCGCTGAGTTAGCGGTTGTTGGCTTATGGGAAGTCATTGCACACAGAAAAGTCATTTTTGCAGCTCTGGATAAACTCAAACAACAATTAAAATCATCCCCGCCTGATTTGTTATTATTAATCGACTATGCTGAATTCAATCTTAAACTGGCCGAGTACGCTAAAACATTAGGTATAAAAGTTTTATTCTACATCAGCCCGCAAGTCTGGGCATGGCGACAAGATCGTGTAAACAAAATCAGGAACTGTGTCGATACGATGGCTGTGATTTTTAACTTTGAAAAAGAATTTTATCTGAAACATAATGTACCGGCTAAATACGTGGGCCATCCACTGAGTCATGAGGTTAAAGCCAGTTGCGATAGAGATACATTTCTGAAAAAGAATAATATCCCCGTATCACATCCGGTAATCGGCTTATTTCCCGGCAGCCGAAAAAGTGAAATCAGGAGGCTATTACCGATTATTATCAAATCGGCCACAATATTGAAACAAAAAATGCATCTCAATAAAAGTAGAAGCATAGAAAATGTACTTTATTCATTTTCAAAAAGAAAGGAATAACCACTTTGTCTTTAG
>JALXDW010000259.1 GCA_027070385.1 Chromatiales bacterium | reverse complement strand
ATCTGGAAAACGTCGGCTATACAGCGCGGCATCATACCTTCTTTGAAATGTTGGGTAATTTCAGCTTTGGTGATTATTTTAAACGTGAAGCCATTCAATACGCATGGGAATTTTTAACTCAAGTAATGCAACTCCCGGCGGAAAAGCTCTGGGTCACGGTTTTTGAAGAAGATGATGAAGCTGCCAATATCTGGTTAAACGAAATAAAAGTTGATCCAGCACGTTTCAGCCGTATAGGTGCGAAAGATAATTTCTGGTCAATGGGTGATACCGGGCCATGTGGGCCTTGCTCTGAAATTTTTTATGATCATGGTGAAGATATTCCGGGGGGCCCTCCGGGCAGTCCGGATGAAGATGGTGATCGCTATATCGAAATCTGGAATCTGGTGTTTATGCAATACGATCGTGACAATGAAGGCAAGCTCACGCCATTACCTAAACCATCGGTTGATACAGGCATGGGGCTGGAACGACTTGCTGCGATTATGCAAAATGGCCATAGCAATTATGACATCGACTTATTCCAGGCTTTAATTAAAGCCATTGCTCAACTCGCAAATTGCCGTGATCTGGAAAATAATTCACTTAAAGTTATTGCGGATCACATTCGTTCTTGCAGTTTTATGATTGTCGATGGTGTTGTGCCATCCAATGAAGGCCGTGGTTATGTATTGCGACGTATTATACGGCGAGCGATTCGTCATGGGCATAAATTGGGCGTGCGCGAGCCCTTCTTTTTCAAACTTGTTGCAGCATTGGTTGAACAAATGGGGGATGCCTATCCTGAATTAACCAAAATGCAGGCACAGGTTGAAAAGGTACTTAAACAGGAAGAACAACGTTTTGCCGAAACACTGGATCAAGGCATGGCAATTCTGGAGCAAACCATTGCCGGCCTTTCAGGAAAAGAAATCCCGGGTGAAATGGTCTTTAAACTTTATGATACCTACGGTTTTCCCTATGACCTGACGGCCGATATTGCGCGCGAACGCGGTTTGAGCATTGATAAAGCCGGTTTTGACAAGGCAATGGATGCGCAGCGTGAGCGCGCGCGTTCAGCTAAGTCGTTTACGGTGGATTATGGGCACAGCGTCAATATTGAAGGCGCAACCGAATTCACCGGTTACAGCTTATTAAAAGATACCGGTCAGATTATCGCTTTATTAAAAGACGGTGAACCGGTTGATAAACTGACGGACGCTGATCAAGGCATGCTTATCATGGATCAAACACCTTTTTATGCTGAATCGGGTGGACAAGTTGGCGACCATGGTGAACTGGTTACACTGAATGGCAGCGCGGTTTTTAATGTAACCGATACACAAAAGCAAGGTGATGTTTTTATTCATATCGGTAGTGTGACCCAAGGTCAGTTGAAAGTCGGTGATACCCTGGAAGCCTATGTTGACGAATCAGAACGTCAGCAAATAGCCGAACATCATTCGGCCACCCATTTAATGCATGCCGCTTTACGTGATGTGCTTGGTGAACACGTGCAGCAAAAAGGTTCATTAGTGGATGCTGAAAAATTACGTTTTGATTTTTCACACTTTGAACCCATAACCCCCGAACAACTTGCTCAGATTGAAGCCTTAGTGAATACC
>JALXDW010000258.1 GCA_027070385.1 Chromatiales bacterium | reverse complement strand
CCATTGGTGCTCGAATTAATGTGGTGGCAAGCGGTATGCTTCCGGGTTTAGGTGAGCCTATTTTTGACCGGTTGGATGCCGAATTGGCACATTCTTTAATGTGTATCAATGCGGTTAAAGGAGTTGAAATTGGTGCAGGTTTTGCCTGTATCGAGCAAAAGGGAACCGAGCATCGTGATGAAATGACCGAACAGGGTTTTTTAAGTAACAATGCCGGTGGTATTTTGGGTGGGATTTCAACTGGCCAGGATATTCTCGCCAGTATCGCTTTAAAGCCTACATCCAGTTTACGTCTTCCGGGGCAGAGCGTGGATGCAAAAGGTCAGGCCAGCGAGGTTGTCACAACCGGGCGGCATGATCCTTGTGTTGGTATTCGAGCAACGCCCATTGCAGAAGGGATGATGGCGATAACACTTCTGGATCATTACTTGCGACATCGTGCCCAGAATGCTGATGTTCAATGTGACACGCCCATTATTCCTGCCAGCCCATAAAACAGCTGTTTAACGACACAACCGTGTAATCCATATGCAATCAGCGACGGCTTCTTTTTTGTACTGGCGTTTGTCCGGCTTCTATTTCTTTTACTTTGCCAGTCTTGGCGCACTCATTCCATACTGGAGTTTATATCTAAAAGACAGTGGTTTTAGCATACTTGAAATCAGTGAACTGATGGCACTTATTTTGATTACCAAAATTATTGCCCCCAATCTCTGGGGTTGGATTGCTGATCATACCGGTCAGCGTATGCTGATCGTCCGGATTGGAAGTTTTCTGGCAGCTTTTATTTTTGCGGGTATCTTTTTTGTTGCAGGTTTCTGGTCTGTTGCTTTGGTGATGTTGGCATTCAGTTTTTTCTGGAATGCAGCCTTACCACAGTTTGAAGTCACCACGCTACATCATCTGGATGATCAGCCGCATCGTTACAGTTCCATTCGTTTATGGGGGTCGGTTGGTTTTATTCTGGCTGTGGCAAGTCTGGGGTATGCACTTGAGTTTTATTCTGTTCATATTTTACCGTTTGTTATTTTCGGCTTTATGTCCGGTATCCTGATCATGAGTCTTTTTGTGCCTGAACGAGCGGCTGCCCATCTTCCCTTAACGCAGATCAAGTTAAAACAAATTATTCTGCGACCTGAAGTGTTGGCCTTAATCGTGGTGTGTTTTTTGTCGCAGGCAAGCCATGGTGCTTATTATACTTTTTATACTATATATATGGAGAGTTATGGTTATAGCCGCGGTGTGATTGGGCAGTTATGGGCATTGGGCGTTGTTGTTGAAGTTTTGGTATTTTTATTTATGCATCGGCTGGTACCGTTTTTTGGTTTGCGCAAATTATTTCTTGCCACCTTCTTACTTACCGCTCTTCGCTGGTCGTTGATTGCGATGTATGCCGATTCTGTTGCTATTATGCTGTTTGCACAAACCCTCCATGCCGCAAGTTTCGGGGTTTTTCATGCGGTTGCTATTCAGTTATTTCACCAGCATTTTTCAGGGCGACATGCGGGTAAAGGGCAGGCAATATACAGTAGTATCAGTTTTGGGGCCGGTGGTGCTTTTGGCACCTATATGAGTGGTTTTTTATGGGAATCGGTCAGTCCTGAAA
>JALXDW010000257.1 GCA_027070385.1 Chromatiales bacterium | reverse complement strand
GTATTGATTTGGTCCACCACTCCACTCGCAATCAAGTGGAGTGGTGAGGGGGCCGGTTTTTTAGTGGGGGTGTCATTACGGATGTTTATTTCGGTACTGGTTTGTGCCGTTATCATGTCATTTATGTCTCGTCGATTACAATGGAGCCGTGAAGCATTGAAGACATACTTTGTTGCTTCGATTGGTATTTTTGGCTCGATGATAAGTGTTTACTGGGGGGCACAATTTGTTGAGTCAGGTTTAATTTCAGTTATTTTTGGTTTAACGCCGATTGTTACCGGGGTGTTTGCGATTATCTGGTTAAAAGAAGAAGCCTTCAGCATGACAAAAGCCGTTGGCCTTGTTTTAGGTATGGGGGGGATCGCCCTGATATTTTTACGTGGTCTTTCGTTCGGAAATTTATCCATTTTTGGTATCAGTGCCGTTGTCTTTGCAATGGTATTGCATTCGGGCAGTACTGTATGGATGAAGCAGGTACAGGGAAACATTAAATCACTGGATGCGGTTTATGGTGGGTTGCTGGTAAGTTTACCCATGTATTTGCTGACCTGGTTGTTATTGGATCAGTCCTGGCCAGAAACGTTGCCACAACGTTCACTTATTTCCATCGGTTATTTGGGATTAATGGGCTCAGTTGTGGGTTTTATATTGTTCTATTATGTGTTGCAGAATATATCAGCGAGTCGAGTAGGTTTGATTCCATTGTTAACACCGGTTCTGGCATTGATATTGGGACGCCAGTTTAATCATGAAGTCATACCATTGATGGTCTGGATTGGCTCGGGTTTAATTTTGCTTGGGATGAGTATTTACCAATGGGGTCATCATATTGTTCGTGTAAACCCGGTTGCTGTCGATGGTGCTGTTGAAACGGAATATGATTAAGTCGACATATGCGGTTTAATTTTTATAGTGGCTCTCAACATAGTCATCAACAATTTGTTGAAATTCTTCTGCAATATTGTCACCTTTTAAGGTAACGGTTTTTATACCATCCACATAAACCGGGGCAACCGGTTTTTCACCGGTTCCGGGGAGGCTAATGCCAATATTGGCATGTTTACTTTCTCCGGGGCCGTTGACTACGCAGCCCATCACGGCTACTTGCATACTTTCTACTCCAGGGTGCTTGCCGCGCCATTCGGGCATTTGTTTGCGTAAATGGCTTTGAATATCCTGGGCAAGTTGCTGGAAATAGGTACTGGAGGTTCGGCCACATCCGGGGCAGGCAATGACCGGTGGAGTGAAAGCACGCAACCCCATGCTTTGTAATATCTCCTGGGCAACAATAACTTCTTCACAACGATCACCACCGGGTTTAGGAGTAAGAGAAATACGAATGGTATTACCAATACCCTGTTGTAATAAAATAGCCAGTGCAGCAGTGGATGCAACAATACCTTTGGCTCCCATACCGGCTTCTGTTAAACCGAGGTGTAACGGGTAATCGCATTTGCTGGATAAGTCCTGATAAACCGAAATTAAATCCTGCACGCCACTCATTTTGCAGGAAAGGATAATTTTATTTTCGGGCAAACCAAATTGTACTGCTTGGTCAGCACTTTCCAGTGCAGAGGATACAACGGCATGGTGCATCAGGCTTGTAT
>JALXDW010000256.1 GCA_027070385.1 Chromatiales bacterium | reverse complement strand
TAGTACGCCACATATTGTTGAACAATTATCAAAGTGCGATGCTCTATTACTGGAGTGCAATCATGACAGTGAAATGTTGTTAAATGGGGAATATCCCCCATCATTAAAACAGCGTGTAGCCGGTGATCTGGGGCATTTAAGTAATTTGCAAGCCGCTGAAATTCTGGCCCAACTGGATACCAGCAATTTAAAATACATTGCCGCCATGCACATAAGTGAAAAAAACAACCAGATTGAGTTAGCCCGGGCAGCATTGAGTGCGGTACTGGATTGCGAACACAGCTGGATTAATATTGCCGACCAACAGCATGGTCTGGCCTGGTTTACACTTTAAAAATTTGATGAATGGAATATAGAAATGACTGCTATCACTAAAAAAGAACAACTTTTTGTCGGTAAAGCCAAGACAGTTTATGCCACGAATGAGGCAGATAAATTAATTTTACATTTTCGTAATGATACATCGGCTTTTGATGGTGAAAAAATTGAACAGCTGGAGCGTAAAGGTATGGTGAATAACTATTTTAATGCCTTTATTATGCAGCAACTGGAAAAAGCCGGTATTGCGACACATTTTGAAGAACTGATTTCAGATGAAGAATCTGTCGTCAAAAATCTGGAAATGCTTCCGATTGAGTGTGTGGTACGCAATATTGCAACCGGCAGTCTGGTTAAACGCCTGGGTGTTGAAGATGGTATGGATTTGGTTCCTCCTACATTTGAGTTTTTCCTCAAAAATGATGCCTTGCATGATCCAATGATTAACGATTCACATATTATTGCTTTTAACTGGGCCACCCAGGCTGAAATTGAGCAAATGAAGTCTCTTACCTATCAGGTTAATGATGTGCTGAAGAAGCTGTTTGCCGATGCCGGTATGCTGTTAGTGGACTATAAGCTGGAATATGGCCGCTTTAATGGCAAGCTGATTTTGGGTGATGAGTTTAGTCCGGATGGTTGCCGTCTGTGGGATATTAAAACCCGTGAAAAACTGGATAAAGATCGCTTCCGGCAAGGTCTAGGCGGTGTGGTAGAGGCCTATGAACAAGTTGCACGACGCTTAGGCGTTAATTTGCCAGATTAAGACATTATTCTATAAATCAAACATTTAAAGCTATAAAAAAACATGAATTTAGGATAATCAAACGTTTTTTCCTAAAGGTTTTGAGCTAACAACCGCTATATATCTATATATTAAGTGTAAACTATGAGCTGAGAAATCAGAGTGGGGTAGTTTCTATGGGTCGTCTACTTTCAAACTTTCTATCGAATACGTTGTCACGTTTTCGCATTAGTCATAAACTGTGGGCTTCGACAGTTTTTATGTTGATTATTCTGGGTATCGTATCCGGTACAGCCGTTCTGAATTTTTCCAATATTAAGAAGGAAG
Organism: Chromatiales bacterium; assembly: GCA_027070385.1. Lineage (GTDB taxonomy): Bacteria > Pseudomonadota > Gammaproteobacteria > UBA6429 > Thiohalophilaceae > SZUA-37. Next base: position 4,415 of record JALXDW010000256.1, on the reverse strand, counting down.
TCTCCCAGATGGTTGGTGAGAGCCAACCCTTGATGTTGAAAGTGACCGAGCTGGAGTCAACCATTGATTCGGCAAGTGTGGCACTGGGTTTTTATTTGTTAAGTTCAAGTGCGGCAGACTTGGCGACATACGATGCTTCATTAAAGGCGGTTAAAGAAATACTGGCAACATTAAAAGCCATGCCTCAGGTTAAAAATAATCCTGATGTGCAAAAAGCAGTTTCGCGAATTGCTTTGCGTGTGGATAAGTTTTCTTCATACCGAAATAAAATGGTGGCACTGGCTCAGGATTTTAATTTAAACCAGCCGGGTTTCATTATTGCACAGGACAAAATGGGTGCTCAGGCAGCGACAATTCTGGGAAGTCTGACTCAAATGATTGACTCGGAAGATGGCAATGAAGCGGGCCGAGGCCAAATATTGTTGGCTGTTGGCAATTTACGCCAAACCTGGATGAATGTATTGATAGCCAATCGTGCGTTTATGGCAATGAGAAATGAGAGTGATGTTGCAAACCTTAAACTTTATGCACAGGGATTTCAGGATGCACTTGTAAAGTTTGAAAAAGATATGGGGGCATTATTGAATTTTGAACAGGAGACAGCGTTAGAAGAAATTAAAAACGTATTACCATCGTATATAGAAGGTATGAAAGAACTGATTGTTGTACACAGCAGTGATAAATGGCGAACAGATTCCTGGTTAATGCGTACTGAGATAGGTCCACTTGTCACGTCAATAAAAAATGATATTGACAAATTAGTAAAACAACAAAAAGAAGCCGTTGAAACAGCTTCTCATGAAATTCTGGATGACGTTATTGCGGCAAACAGTATTGTTCTGACATTATTTGTTGTCGGTATTCTTATCGGTATTGCAGGTGCATGGTTGGTCAGCCGTATGATTGTTGTTCCTATCAATGAAACAGTTGAAGCCATGCATGAAATTGCTGCTGGAGAAGGGGATCTTACAAAACGTCTTACGGTAAAAGGTAAAGATGAAGTGGCTGATTTGGCAATCGGATTTAATGCGATCATTGATTTAATTCATACAACCATTCGTAGTGTCACAGATGCATCATCACAACTTGCGGCGGCCGCTGAAGAATTATCGGCAACATCGTTTACAGGGACTCAGAATGTGATCAAGGAAAAACAACAACTGGAACTGGTTGCAACCGCAATGAATGAAATGGCCAGCACTGCGCAAGAAGTGGCACATAATGCGGATAATGCAGCAACAGGGACACAACAAGCCGATCAGCAGGCCGCAGAAGGGCGTACGGTGGTATCACAAACAATGAAAGCAATTAATAGCTTGGCCACAGAAGTTGAAAGTGCTTCTTCGACCATTGCGCAACTGGAAGCAGATACCGAACAGATTGGTACGGTAGTGGAAGTCATTCAGGCGATTGCCGAGCAGACCAATTTATTGGCACTGAATGCAGCGATTGAAGCTGCGCGAGCGGGTGAACAAGGCCGTGGTTTTGCGGTGGTAGCCGATGAAGTGCGTAGCCTTGCCAATCGCACACAGGAATCAACCCAGGAAATACAAAAAATGATCGAACGTTTGCAAACCGGAGCGCGGAATGCGGTAAGTGTGATGGACAACAGCCAAAAGCAAGCGGGTATGACAGTGGACAAGGCAGCTCAAGCAGACAGTGCGCTGAATCAGATATCCACGTCGATTACTGAAGTGTCTGACATGAACATGCACATTGCTGAGGCAGTACGACAACAAGGTATGGTGACGGAAGAAATCAATGCCAATATCACTACTTTATCTGCTGTGGCACATGAAACGGAGGCCGGTTCTCAACAGATATCCTCTTCCAGTGAAGAGTTATCAGGTTTGGCGTATCAATTACAATCCATTATTGGTAAATTTAAAGTATAAGTTGTTGTAGCAATTTATCTTTGATTTATTACTTATCTTTCTGACTACTTTGTTTGAGGCCTGCCAATGCAGGCCTTTTTTGTCAGCCTGTAAAGCACAAATCAGGAATTTATCAATTAATTCATAGCTTATGGCTATTAACCAATCTTAAAATATAATAAGATTTAAACGTTTAAATTGCAGCGTATAAGAAACTCCTATGGCAAAAAAATCATACAGTGCTGGTGATATTGAAGTATTAACCGGTTTGGAACCTGTTCGTAAGCGTCCGGGCATGTATACCCAGACAGAGCGTCCCAATCATCTGGCACAGGAAGTGATCGATAACAGTGTTGATGAAGCCATGTCCGGTCACGCCAAGTCTATATATGTCACGCTTTATAAAGACGGCTCGTTGGAAGTAACCGATGATGGGCGTGGTATGCCTGTTGATAAACACCCGGAAGAAAAAGTGCCTGGTGTTGAAGTTATACTTACCCGGCTTCATTCAGGGGGTAAATTCTCAAATGACAACTATCAATTTTCAGGCGGCTTGCACGGTGTAGGTGTTTCTGTTGTTAATGCTTTATCGAAAAAACTGGAAGTGGTTATTCGCCGTGATGGTAAAAAATATAAAATGACGTTTGCCAATGGCGATAAAAAAACCGCTTTAAAAGTGATTGGCAAGGTTGCAAAAAAAGAAACCGGTACCAGCCTGCGGTTTTGGCCTGATGGCAAATTTTTTGATTCGGTTAATTTTTCCATACCTCGATTACGCCATGTGTTACGCGCTAAAGCAGTACTTTGTCCGGGTTTAAGCGTTACTTTTTATGAAGAAAAAACCAATGAAGAACAAACCTGGTTTTATGAAGATGGTCTGCAAGATTATTTAATCGATGAACTTGATGGCGCCTTAACTTTACCCGTAGAACCGTTTATGGGTAGCATGGAAGGCAATGCCGAAGCGGTTGACTGGGCTATTGTCTGGGCACCTGAAGCCGGTGTGATTGTTAATGAAAGCTATGTGAATCTGGTGCCAACCGCTCAAGGTGGTACCCATGTGAATGGTTTGCGTACCGGACTGAGTGATGCTATGCGCGAGTTCTGTGAGTTGCGTAACCTTATTCCACGTGGCTTGAAACTCAGCCCGGATGATGTCTGGGATAAAGTAAACTTTATACTCTCGGTTAAACTGGCTGACCCACAATTCAGTGGCCAGACAAAAGAACGTTTGTCGTCACGCGAATGTGCTGCTTTTGTATCCGGGGTGGTTAAAGATGCCTTTGCTGTTTGGTTAAGCAAGCATATCCAGTTAGGTGAACAGATTGCTGAACTGGCTATTAGTAACGCTCAAAGTCGTCTGAAAGCAGGGCGTAAAGTGGTACGCAAGAAAATTACCCAGGGGCCGGCTTTACCTGGCAAATTAGCAGATTGTAGTGGTCAGGATTCTGAACGCAGTGAATTATTTCTGGTTGAAGGTGATTCAGCGGGGGGCTCTGCAAAGCAGGGGCGGGATAGAGTGTTTCAGGCCATTATGCCACTGCGCGGGAAAATTCTGAATACCTGGGAAGTTGATTCATCGGAAGTATTGGCATCGCAAGAGGTGCATGATATTTCAGTTGCCATTGGAGTTGATCCTGGAACAGATAATTTAACCGGTTTGCGTTACGATAAAATTATTATTCTTGCCGATGCAGACTCGGATGGATTGCACATTGCGACTTTGTTATGCGCCTTATTTTTGCGCCACTTTAGTCATTTAGTAAAAGAAGGCCATGTGTATGTTGCAATGCCACCGTTGTACCGGATTGATATTGGCAAAGAAATGTATTATGCACTGGATGATGCCGAACGCCAGGGAATTCTGGACAGAATTGAAGCCGAAAAGAAAAAAGGCAAAGTCAGTGTGACCCGCTTTAAAGGTCTGGGTGAAATGAACCCGTTACAATTACGTGAAACAACCATGTCACCGGATACCCGCCGTCTGGTACAGTTAACAGTGGATGCCGGTGATAATGCCTATCAGATGATGGATATGTTACTGGCGAAGAAACGTTCGGCTGATCGGCGCAAGTGGTTGGAATCAAAAGGCGATATGGCTGATATTTAAACACGGATACTTTTATTTACACTATATAGTGACAGAATGAAAACAGGTTAGGCTTAATGGCTGCAAAAAAGAAAAAACAGACAGGTTCAAAAAAGAAACAACAGGAAAGCATGGATTACAATGCCGGTTTCGATGCAGGGGTTGAACAGTTATCTTTGGCAGAATTTACAGAAAAAGCATACCTGGATTATTCCATGTACGTTATTCTGGATCGGGCTCTGCCGCATATAGCTGACGGCCTTAAGCCGGTGCAGCGGCGTATTATATACGCCATGTCTGAACTGGGGCTTAAAGCCGCTTCCAAGTACAAAAAATCAGCCCGGACGGTGGGTGATGTGCTGGGCAAATACCATCCTCACGGCGACAGTGCCTGTTATGAAGCCATGGTATTAATGGCACAGCCGTTTACCTATCGTTATCCACTGGTGGAC
>JALXDW010000255.1 GCA_027070385.1 Chromatiales bacterium | reverse complement strand
ACAGCACCCACAATAATGAAAGGGGAAATCAGCTTAAATAAAACGTTCTTCTCTGTTTTCATATTATTAACCTCATAACTGCTTGTTTATCGTTTCTTTAATTGAATTCCACGACGTTTCTTACTGGCAACGCGTTTGCTTTTTGTTTGCTCTGATGTTGATGTTTTTTTATCCGTATCTTCTAAGTCACCTTTCATCTCTTTCTTAACCCGGGTTGTTTTTTTCTTTACTGTTTTCTTCTTTGCTGTTTTCTTTTTAGCTACTTTTTTGGCTGTTTTTTTCTTACTAACAACCTTTGACTTACTTTTTACACTATCTTCTTTATCTACCTCTTGATTTACATCATCTTTATATGCTTTATTTTTAATAACCTGAAAAATACTTTTCACTCTATCAGATATATTCAGGATTATTTTCAACGTCACCAAACGAATTTGACCAATAAGCTGCTTTACATTTTTCAACCATTTATCAAGCACAAACATATTGAGTGAAAATATTTTTTGGCTGGATTCAGTATCATCCGTCACTGTTGAAGCAGAATCAGTATCTCCAGAAAAGTCACCTTGCTCTGTTACTCTGTAAAAATGCTTGGCTGTACTAATACATCCCAGGGGAATAACGACCAAGGTTAAAACGGTTGCTACAGCAGCGCCAAATAAAAGACTGACAGCCATTCCCTGAAAAATTGGGTCATCGATAATCATCCAGGCACCCGCCATCAATGTTAAAGCGGTAATTAAAATAGGGCGCATTCGAATCTGACCGGCACTCACAACAGCATCAGTAATATTTTTACCTTGAGCAACTTCATTTTTCACAAACTCAACCAGCAAAATAGAGTTGCGTACAACAATACCCGCTAAAGCAATGAAGCCAATCATGGATGTTGCGGTAAATTCAGCATTCATTAACCAATGTCCTGGAATAATACCTATCAAGGTAAGAGGAATAGGTGCCATGATCAATCCACCTAATGTGAAATCTTTAAATTCCCAAACAATTAACCCATATATCAATACCAGTGCAGCCATAAAAGCCAAACCCATATCACGGAAGGTTTCATAGGTCACAGTCCATTCACCCGCCCATTCAAAACCGGATTGAATATCTTCTTCAGGAGGTCCAAGTAAACCCATTGGCATACCTGTCATCGTAATACCATCGGGTGTTTTGTAATCTTCCAGTAAATCCTCAATATTAAACATGCCATAAATAGGTGCACCCAAGCGCCCTTCCATTTCGCCTGTAACATATTCAACACCCCTTAAATCTTTGTGGAATATAACGGGATCTTCTTTCACTAAAAGGAAACGACCTAACTCACCCAACGGAATAGTTTTTCCATCACTGGACATGATGGGCAAATTTTTCAACCGCTGTATTTGTGAACGCACCGCCAGTGGTACTTGCAAGATGATGTAAGTGGGTTCACGAACAACACCACGTTTAATATCACCCAGGCGATACCCTCCCATGGACATAGCTAGATGTTGATTGATAGTGTCAACCGAAACACCAAAGCGCACCGACTTTTCAATGTCGACTTCAAACCGCCAGTAGTCATAAGGTTCAGCCATATAGTTATCAACATCAACCACACCTTCTGCTTTTTCAAACAAGTTTGTCATATCATACGCAACCTGACGGCGGGTATTGGCATCAGGTCCGTAAATTTCAGCCACCACTGTTTGTAAAACCGGTGGCCCTGGTGGCATTTCCACTACCTGGGTATGTACACCAGTAATTTTTAATGAAGGTGTATGTTCAATAAAGTCATTAATGATATGTCGGGCATCAACGGCAATATCATGGCTGGCTCGTTCTCGGTCATCTTTATCTTGTAACATGACCTGAATATCAGCTTCCCAGGATTGTTGGCGCAGATAATAGTGACGCACCATACCATTAAAATTAAATGGGGATGCCGTTCCAACATATGACTGAGTTGCGGTGACTTCGGGTATTGTGCGTAACTTTTCCGTAAGTTGCTGAACCACATTGGCAGTCACAGGTAATGCCGTCCCTTCTGGCATATTAATCACAACATTAAATTCAGGCTTGTTATCAAATGGCAGCATTTTCACCGTCGTTGCATTAGTGTAGAACATACTACATGCCAGCAAGGTTGCTGCAATCAAACCAAACAGGAACATCAAGCCATAACGTCTATTTTTACACAGAGGTAACATGCAAGGTCGGTAATAGCGACCAACAAATTCCTGCATCTTTTTTTCATGTTTTTCTGCTTTCTTTAACGCTTTCAGTTGGGGACGAAAACGCATGGCAAGCCAGGGTGCAAAAATAAAAGCAGCAACCAATGAAAAGAACATAGCAGAAGCACCCAGCACAGGAATAGGCCTCATATAAGGTCCCATTAACCCACTGACAACCCCCATTGGTAATAATGCAGAAATAATGGTTAATGTTGCCAACACTGTCGGGTTACCAACCTCACGAACAGCATCTATAGCAATATTGGCCGTTGTTTTACCTGCTTCAAGCCAACGTCGAAAAATATTTTCTACAACAACGGTGGCATCATCCACCAGTATGCCAATAGAAAAAACCAGTGCAAATAAACTGACTCGGTCTATGGTGTAATCAATGACCCAGGCTGACCACACTGTTATTAATACAACAACAGGAATGACCATAATAACAACGGTCGAGGCACGCAATCCCAAACCGATAAGACAAAGAATACTGACTGCAACCGTTGCTTCCAGGATCGATGTTAGTAATTCATTTACTTTATTATTGGCACTTTTTCCATAGTCCCGGGTAATCTCAACAAAGACATTGTCAGGTATCAATTTGCCTTTTAGTGATTCCAGTTTTTTAATAATGGCTTTGGCTACAGTCACCCCATTACTGCCGATCTTTTTTGCAATGGCAATCGTGACAGCCGGTTCACCATTTGACTGGTTAAATCCATGTTCATTGGCTACCCCTGAATAATAGTTAACAAGGTGTCGAGTTTCTTCGGGGGCTTGTGAAACTTTGGCAACGTCACGCACATAAATGGGTGAACCATCACGTACACCAACAACCAAACGAGAAATTTCAGTTGCCGTTTTAAGAAAGGCACCGGTATAAACATTAAAGGTCAGATTATTACCTTCAATGTTTCCTGCGGCACGTTCTGCGTTGGCTGTTTGAATTGTTTTAGCAAGTTGTGCAATACTTATACCATAACCACTTAAACGCTCTGGATAAGCTTCTACACGAATTTGATCTGCACGGCCACCGACTACAAAACCATTACCAGTATCAGGGACCTCTTCCAGCCGTTGCAAAACATCAAAAGATAATGTTCGTAAAATGTCATCACCGACATCCTTTGACCATAAAGTAACGGTAACAATCGGCACATCATCAATACCCACAGGTTTAACCAGCGGCATGGAAACACCTGGAGGGATTTTATCCAGGTTGGACTGCACTTTATCATGTACTTTCACAATGGATGGGCCTAATTCTTCACCCACAATAAATTGTACAGTGACAATACTGCTACCACGTTGCGTTGCCGAGTACACATGACGAACACCCGGAATTTCACTCATTAAACGTTCTAAAGGATCCGTTACCAGACTCGTTACCTGTGCTGCGGATGCACCTGGATATTGGACATAAATATCGACCATTGGTACAGATATTTTTGGATCTTCCTGGCGTGGTGTAAAAATCAAACCTAAAAGACCGATAGCAAGAAATGCCATCATCAACAACGGTGTCACTGGTGAATTAATAAATTGACGCGTAATACGGCCAGCAATCCCTAGTTCCTGATCACTTGGAATGTATTCAGTGTTTTTCTGCTTCACATTTTTATTATTGTCATTCATTAAAAACTACTCGCACTATTATACAGACGATGATTCAATCCATTTTATTTCAGTGTTACTTCACCCAACCGGCAGCCATCCCAGGCGATGGTTGTGCAAAAATTCTTTCACCCGCACGTAAACCGGATAAAACAGCAACCGTCCATTTATCAATGGCTTCTCCTAAACGAACTAATCGTAATTCCTTTTTATTCTGATAGTTCATAACAAAGACAGCCGGCAAACTGCCCCGCCATATCACTGCACTCTTTGGAATAATCGGCAAATTCTGAACAGGAATGGAAGGATCCGGGATCATGACTTCAGCATACATACCTGGACCACCGGGTACACCGTCCGGCAAATCAAATTTCACTGTCACAGTATGCCGGTTGTTATCGGCAACTGGATAAATTTGAGCAACACGTGCCTGAATATGAGTATCCCCCACATCAAGAATAACCGGGACAGTCATCCCCTGTTGCAAACCGGAAACCAGCCGGACGGGCACCTCAACTTTTAATTGCAACGCATGGCTATCAGCCAGCTTTAATAATGGCTGACCCGGCTGCACTGTCTGACCAACTTCAACCAATCGCTTAACAATAATGGCATCAAAAGGAACAACAGCTCGACTGTCACGCAAGCGTGCATCGACTTGTTGTAACTGAGCCAAAGCACTAATATGTTGACTGCGAGCCCGACCAACATTTGTACCCTGAGCATATAAGTCGGCCTGTCTTTCCAGCATAGGATTGCCATAACCCATTCCACTGGCCATCGGGCGGGTAAAAAACATGTCAAACATGGAAGGTATCCCCATCCCCGGCATTCGACCGACATCCAGCGAACGTGGTGCCCATAACTCTTTGGAATATTGCACACGCGAATTTTGCAAGGCTTGTTGTTGTGCATTAATGTTGGCAAGAGCCTGCGCCCGTTTGGCGAGCAGATCATCATCATCAATCGCAACCACAACGTCACCGGCCTGAAAGACCTCTCCCTCAACACCGGCAAGATAATCGACTCGCCCTGGAATTTGTGCAGATAAAATCACTTCCCGCAGTGGTACAACCGTACCACCTAACACCACACTGCTACCGGTCGGTGCACTCATGACCGAAATAATCCGGGGTTGGACAGGATAAGGCATACTGGAACCATAACTACCCCCTTGATTTTGTACCCCGGTCACAGCCGCAGTTTGGCTAGAGGTATAATAAGGTGAAGCTGTAACAAAGCCACTCATAGTCAGCAGCATGATTGCTATTTGAATTATTATTTGCTTTTTCATATTACCCATCACTTTGTTAGAAATTTATTTTCTTTTTTACAATCTGACTAAAACACGCGAAATGAAAATATCTCATAACAGCTTATTCAACATTTGCCATCACTAAAAAACTTTTAACAAAGGGGCCAGCTATACGCGGATCTTTAATCATTGCAGCATAATCACCTTGCTTAAATACCAGCTTACGTGAGGTATAGGCCATGCCCACTGAAATCATGCCAGGCGGATTTTGAAACCACTCTCGCCAGTCTTCAGGCTCAGCCCTTAAATCCCAGTCCAACTTGCCAGTAAAAAGTACGGCATCATAATCTTCTGCCAAGGTTACTTTTCCCTTTGTCACCTGAATAACACCTCGAGGGGTCTGCTCAGATTTAAAACCATAGGCAATGGTTGAATTAAATTTGATTTGAGCCAAGTTGCCCGATAATTCAGCATCGTTATTCCATGCTTGCTGAAAGCGCACCATCCACTCTTTTGAAAAGAGATCGCTCATTAAGACCCACACCCGTTGTTTTCTTATATTTATTAAGAGCAACAGTCGTGCCAAAACATAAGTCATTGTATTTAAAGGATATTTAATTTCAGTGTTGCACACAAAACACGAGTTAATTACTTGGTTACTACCCATAAGCACTTGTATTTATAGTGATAATTTAAAAATATCAGGGTGCAACATGTTGCA
>JALXDW010000254.1 GCA_027070385.1 Chromatiales bacterium | reverse complement strand
TACTTAACGTTTGCTCAATTCTTAAGGCCAATAAGATTTCACTGAATTTTCGCAGAAAAGTTTTCTCTCGACTTAAAAAAAAGTTTCTCGCAACCTGCATCGTAATGGTACTGCCACCCTGCGCCTTTTTTCCCGTTGTAACGAATACAGCTACAGCTCTCAGCAATCCATGATAATCAACCCCGGGATGTTCAAAAAAACGGTCATCTTCAGCTGCAATCAGTGCCTTGACCAACATATCCGGCAATTCTTTATATTGCAGCGGTGTGCGCTTCATTTCACCAAATTCGGCCAATAACAAGCCATCTTTGGTATAAACACGCAGTGGAACCTTGAGCTGAACATCTTTTAGTGTCTCAATATCCGGCAAATTAGGTGTGATATAGGCATAAATCCCTAAAAATCCCAACGCACCCAATAAACTCAAGCTAAAAAAGCTCGCTAATCCGTAAATGGTTATTTTTTTTATGACTGGATTCACACTAACAAGAAATAATTATCGCAATTTAATTAAATAAGCATAGAAGTATGCACTAATCCTAAAGTATATCGCTTTGATGCAGATAACACTACGAAGGATTTGTAATTAACTATTATTTGACCTATAGTTGACTCATGTACTTAAAGTAGTTATACATATAGTTCTTGTAACTACCGAATTAACAACAAATTATACTGAAAAAAATACAGAAATATGGGCTTTAGCAACTTATTTAAACCAAAAACGCCACCGCTGATCGGGCTGGACATCAGTTCTACTGCTGTCAAATTGCTTGAATTGGGACGCAGTGGCGACAAAATTCGTGTAGAAAGTTATGCGGTTGAACCCCTGCCCGTGAATTCTGTTATCGAAAAAAATATCTCCGACGTCGAAGCCGTCGGTGAAGCCATTAAGCGTGCAGTGAAACGTTCCGGCACCCGTTGTAAATATGCCGCTGCTGCCGTTGCCGGTTCGGCTGTTATCACAAAAACAATCTCGATGCCGTCTAATCTTTCTGACGATGAAATGGAACAGGACATTCAGAACGAAGCCGATCAATACATTCCTTACCCGTTAGAAGAAGTCAACCTGGACTTTGAAGTACTCGGCCAGTCAGAAAATGATCCTGACCGCGTCGAAGTACTACTTGCAGCCTCACGAAGTGAAAATGTTGACGTTCGGGTTGCCGCCATTGAATTAGCCGGTTTAAAAGCACGCGTCATGGATGTTGAAGCCTATGCCATGGAAAATGTATTCCAGATGCTGGCACCCACTATGCCGGATCAGGGCATTGATCAGACCATTGCCATTGTTGATGTGGGCGCCACCATGACCACACTCAACGTGCTGCATGACCTGAAAACCATTTATACACGCGAACAGGTTTTTGGTGGCAAACAGCTCACAGAAGAAATTCAACGTCGCTACGGTTTATCTTACGAAGAAGCCGGTATGGCAAAACGCCAGGGTGGTCTACCCGATAATTATGTACCTGAAGTATTAGAACCTTTTAAAGAAGCCATGACACAACAAGTCAGCCGCTCTTTACAATTCTTCTTTTCATCCAGCCAATACAGCAGTGTTGACCACATTATACTCGCAGGCGGCAGCGCAATGTTACCGGGCATTGATGAAATGATTGCAAACAAGCTGGGCGTACATACTTCAGTTGCCAACCCCTTTACCAACATGACGGTTGCTTCACGTGTAAAAGCGCAAAGCCTCAGTAATGATGCATCATCGCTGGTTATCGCATGTGGTTTAGCGATGAGGACTTTTGATTAGATGGCACGTATTAACCTCTTACCCTGGCGCGAAGAACAGCGCAAAGAACAGCAACGGCAGTTCCTGACAATTCTGGGCCTGTCGGTTGTCTTAATGGCGCTGATTATTGCAGCTATTCACCTTCAATATGCCCGTGCACTCAGCATTCAAAACTCTCGCAATAACTTTTTAAAAACCACGATTACCGAAGTTGAAGCACAAATTGCAGCTATCACCAAGCTGGAAAAAGATAAACGGCGTCTTCTTAACCGGATTGAACGAATTCAAAAATTACAACGTAACCGCCCGGAAATTGTCCATTTGTTCGACGAGCTTGTTCGCGTACTGCCAGAAGGGGTTTACTTAACCCGTTTTACCCAGAAAGGTAAAATGCTGATTCTTGAAGGCAAAGCACAGTCCAATGCGCGTGTTTCTGCTTTAATGCGGGGCATTGACAAGTCTGAATGGATGGCCAAACCGGTACTGGATGTTATCCAGAAAGACAACAGCAAGGATTCCAAAGATCGCAGCTTTAAACTCCGCGCCACTCAACTTTCAAAAATTGAAGAAGACAGCAAGGCACCCAAACGATGAAAGATATTAATATAGATTTCAATGATCTCGATATTAATAATATCGGCTCCTGGCCAACGCCAGTCAAAGCGATCATTATCGTCATTGCTTGTGCAGCAACGCTGGCCATCGGTTATTTTCTGGATATAAAAAATCAACAAACCGCACTCGAACGGGCCGAAAGAGAAGAAATTACACTTAAACAGGATTTTGAAACCAAACAAGCCAAGGCTGTTAACCTTGATGCCTATCGCCAGCAAATGAGTGAAATGAAAGAATCATTTGGTGCCATGCTGCGTCAACTTCCCAGCAAAACAGAAGTTGAACATTTACTGGTTGATATTTCTCAGACAGGCCTTGCCAGTGGTATTGAATTCAAGTTATTCAAACCGGAAAAAGAAGTTTTCACCGAATTTTATGCTGAACTGCCCATTAAAATATCCATGACTGGTAACTACCACCAGTTTGGTAGTTTTGTCAGTGGCGTTGCAGCACTTCCTCGTATTGTCACATTACATAACATCGTTATCAAAAGTAACAACGAAAGCGGTGCCGGTTTAACCATGGACTTAACCGCTAAAACATACCGTTATCTGGATGAAGATGAAATTTCAGAGCAGCGTCGCCAGGCTAAAAAGAAACGCAAAAAAGGTCGCCGTTAATTCGGGTAGTGAGTTATGATTTTGAAAAACAAACAATTACCAAAACAAAACACCAAGTCCCGACAAAGAGACCCGCATACTGTGGGTAACCGGTTATTCCCGTTAATCACAACGGCTATCCTGAGCACCGGTTTGTTAGCCGGTTGCAGCGGCTCACAACATGGTGATTTGGAAACTTATGTTGCCAATGTAAAAAGCCGCCAAAAAAGTAAAATCCCGGAATTGCCTCAAGTTAAAACCTATGCACCTTTTAGTTATTCTGCTTTTGACCTCCGCGATCCCTTTTTACCTTTACTGGATGAAGAAGCTTTTACAGGTGAAGCTAAAGCAGACAATGGTTTACGACCCAAAACAGACCGCAAACCCGAACCATTGGAAAGTTTCCCACTGGATACCCTGACTTTTGTCGGGCACCTTGAAAAACGTGGTACACGCTGGGGACTGGTCGCTGCACCGGATAAATCCATTTATAAAGTCCAGGTAGGCAACTACATGGGCAAAAATTTTGGTGAAATCATCAAAATTACTGACACTAAAATTATTTTACGCGAAATCATTTCCGACGGTTCGGATGGTTGGCTAGACCGCGAAGCTTCACTGGCATTGTCAGAATAAGTTTCGAACAGGAGAAGAAAGATGTGCAATCAAACATACTCACTTATCACATCGGTGAAACTGTATCGCTTTAAATTGTTAACAGCATTGTTATTTATGCTGGCTTCATCACAAGCATTTGCCAACAGTTTAAAAAGCATTCACTTTAACCCTCTGCCGGGAGATCGGGTTGAAATACAACTCAATATGACGGAAGCAGCGGCACTGCCAAACGCTTTTACTATCGATCAGCCTGCACGTATCGCATTGGATTTCCCGAATACAAATGTTGCCCTGGACAAAAAAACACATGAAATTAATATCGGCATTGCACGTTCATTAACCGCCATTGAAGCAGGTGGTCGTACTCGTGTTGTGATTAATCTGGCGAAATTGGTTGAATATGACACCACCGTTGAAGGCAATAACGTTTTTATTACCGTTGGTGGTAGTGGCAAGAAAAGACATGGCTCTTTTAATAAACCTGTTTTAAGCAAACACGGCATTATTGAAAATGTATCGGATATTGATTTTCGCCGTGGCAGTAAAGGGGAAGGCCGGATCGTTATCAAGTTGAATGATCCCAATACTCCCGTTGATATTGTTAAACGTGGTACTAAAGTATTGGTAACCATCAAGAACAGTAAATTACCGGAAAAACTTGAACGTCGACTGGATGTCATTGACTTTGCTACACCCGTTCAAACCGTTGATGCTTTCAACCAGGGTAGTGATAGCAAAATTATTATTACCGCTGCAGGTAAATACGAGCACCTCGCTTATCAAACAAACGATTTACTTACTATTGATGTGAAACGTGAAGTCAAATTATCTGAAGATGAAGCCAATAAAAAGCGTAAAAACTACGTTTACAGTGGTGAACGCCTGTCTTTAAACTTCCAGAATATTGAAGTCCGCGCTGTACTCCAGCTCATTGCTGATTTTACCGGTATTAATATGGTCACCAGTGATACCGTCGATGGGGAACTGACCTTACGCCTGAAAAATGTCCCTTGGGATCAAGCACTGGATATTATCCTGAAAACAAAAGGACTGGATAAACGTAAAAACGGCAACGTTATGCTGATTGCGCCTGCTGAAGAAATTGCTCAACGCGATAAAATTGAACTCGAAGCACGTAAAAGTATTGAAGAACTGGCACCGATTGTTTCACAAACCATCCAGGTGAATTATGCCAACGCCTTACATTTTGTGAATTTATTTAAAGGCAATAAAGCCAGAAAAGGCAGCGGTTACTTATCACCACGTGGCCACGTTACTCTGGATCCACGCACCAATAAACTGCTGGTTTTTGATATCCAGGAAAAAGTCGATAAAATTCTTGCGATGGTCAAGGAACTTGACCAACCTAATCGCCAGGTATTAATTGAATCACGTATTGTTATTGCCGGTACTACTTTTGGTAAAGAACTGGGTGTACGTTTCGGCTTTAACCGAAGCACAACCGCCAATACCGGACAACCCAATGAAGCCGGCATTGGCATATCCAACACAGTGACCAATGCCGACAGCGTACGACAAGGCACGCAACCTTCTGCAGCCAACCGATTAAATGTAAACTTGCCATCCGCCTCTTCTTTCGGCACGGTTGCACTGGCACTGGCACGGCTACCGTTTGGTACACTGCTTGATTTGGAACTGTCCGCAGCACAAGCAGAAGGCCGTTCTGAAACAGTTTCTGCGCCACGCTTAATCACCGCCAACAATAACAAAGCCTATATTGAGCAAGGTTTTGAAATTCCCTATCAATCACAAACATCATCCGGTTCAACCGATATTGAATTCAAGGAGGCTGTCCTGAAACTGGAAGTTACCCCGCAAATCACACCGGATGATAATATCATTATGAACTTGCTGGTGAAAAAAGACCGTCCTGACTTCTCCCAGGCTGGCCCGCCCATTCAAAAACGCGAAGTCAAAACACTGGTACGAGTAAGAAACGGTGAAACCATTGTACTCGGTGGTATTTACGAACATACTTCAACCGACAATATTTCAAAAGTCCCCTTCTTTGGCGACTTACCGATTGTCGGTGGC
Organism: Chromatiales bacterium; assembly: GCA_027070385.1. Lineage (GTDB taxonomy): Bacteria > Pseudomonadota > Gammaproteobacteria > UBA6429 > Thiohalophilaceae > SZUA-37. Next base: position 177 of record JALXDW010000254.1, on the reverse strand, counting down.
CTGTTCAGAAGCCATATTGAAAGCAATGACAAGTCAGAGTTACTGATTTTTGTCACACCCAAAATTATCAGTGATAACTTAACGCTTTAAAATACGGTGGTATATCACCAGAAGAGGGCAATATTTGCCCTCTTTTTTTGCCTGAAATTAACCATGGCAATGAGATTCGAACACAAC
>JALXDW010000253.1 GCA_027070385.1 Chromatiales bacterium | reverse complement strand
GCCAGGGATTTTTATGCGGCGCTGGCGCCTAAGGTCAGTAAGCGTATTCGTTATCTGGTAGAGGAGCTGGTGGTTGAAGAGCAGGCGCATTATGATCTGTTTACCAAACTGGCTAATGATCCGGAAGTTGAAAAGCAGATCAAGCAGGAAATTAACCTGCCGCCCAGTAATAAACGTTTTTCTGACTGTATTCAGTTGCCGGATCTGGGGGATAACCCGGACGATCAAAGTATTCTGCAATATGCTCTGGGACGGGAGCAGGCGGCCATGGATCAATATCATGCTCTGGCCGAAAGTGCTCCGGAAGGTCCGTTAAAAGATGTTTTTACTTTCCTTGCCCAGGAAGAAACGGAGCATAAAAATGAGCTGGAAAAAATTTATTATGAAGTGGTACACAGTGGTGGAGTGTAGTCACTGAAATTCTATGTCCCTGTTCAAGCTACTTAAATCATTTTTTGTTTCTGATAATAAAACCAGTTATTCAGATACAAATCGGCATCTGGAGACGGCCCATATCAAACAGGCATTTCCGACACAGTCTGTAAACTGGCCGGATAATTGTGTGTACCATGATCTGGAGCAGGCTTATTACCAGTACTTTATTGGTGTTAATAGCTTATTGGAAATAGAATTAAATCCTTTTGAACAGAAAATTCTGTACTCACTTGAAAATTATTTTCAGGAAAATCATCAAAAACTTGCCACACATATTCCTCGTCTTCCTGACATTATCCCCAAACTTTTACACCTTTTAAGAACAAATAATTATAGCTGGAAAGAAATAGCCTCATTAATTTCCCGAGATCCCGTGTTATTGCTTGAAGTACTGAAACTGGCTAATAGCTCACGCTTTAATTTGCAGGCCAGCGAAGACAAGCTGGAACATGTTCTGGTTCAGCTGGGTTTGCTTGAAGTTAGAAAAGTGATAATGAGAACGGCTTTAAAACCCATTATGTTGTTTGAGGGAGGGTATTTTCTTAAACATTCTGGCGCTAAAATATGGGAACATTCTGTTAAAACCGCATCTGTCTGCGAGTTAATTGCTCAACTGAAAAATCAGGAACCTTTTGAAGCTTATTTGTCTGGTTTATTACATAATCTGGGCATGACTCTGGTGATTCAGACCATGAATTCAGTGGATGATTTTAGTGATGCTCCCCGTTCAGTGTTTTTTAAAGAACAGCTGCTCAGTTTGTCTAAACGCCTGTCTGTATTAGTTGCTCAAAGCTGGGAAGTAAATCCAGTGGTTATTCAGGCTATTATAGATCAGGTTAATGATGCAGGCGATCCAGAAACAGCTCTGGGGCAGATGCTGTACCAGGCCAATTTTATCAGTATGCGCTATACCCTTGAAGCAGCAGGACGCTGGCCTGAAGATACAGATATTGAAGGTTCAATGCAGATGCTCTATAGTCAGTTAAAGCCGGAGTTGAATGCTTTAAGTATTCATTAGAATATAACATAAGGTAGTAATATGTATTTAGGACTGGAACTGGCATTAACAGGGATGGGAACAGTTTTTGCGTTTCTTATTCTACTTATTATAGCCACGACATTAATGTCATGGCTTATTAATCGTCTGGAAGACTCTTCCTCTGCAGTTAATACTACAG
>JALXDW010000252.1 GCA_027070385.1 Chromatiales bacterium | reverse complement strand
CAGTGTACGATGCGGATGGGGGTGGGGGCGAATGGCGGAGGGTGGAGTGGGGCCCGGATTCGGCTGGCGTTGGTGATCAGTATGGCGTTCGCAAGGATCGGTCTGATGGTGTCGTTTGAACAGGTTTGGATTAATGATGTTATTAACAAACCGATAAATGTCACCATTATTGGCAGTGTTATTTTAGTATGCCTTATTCTTTTCAGTTTGCGGCCTGCAATTAGAAAATACCTTCAGGAAAGAAAGGTAAACAAATTAATTCAACATATGGGAAGCCAGTATTTAAAACAAGTGATCCTGCCAGATGGTGTGGGAGGCAGTGTGTTTCTTGATTATTTAATTCTTGCACAAAATTCGATTATTCTCATTATTTTAAAAAAATTCAGAGGTCGTATATTTTGCGCAGATAATATTGAACAATGGACGCAGTTAATTGACAATAAAAGCTATAAGTTCCCCAATATTTTACGTCAGTTAGATGCTGATATTGCGTCAATTAATTCTCTGATAAAAGATAAAGATGTAAAAGTGACCGGTCTGGTTATTTTTTCCAGTGATTGTGAGTTTCCTAAAGGTAAACCTGAACAGGTAAAAAGTATTGATGAATTAACACGCAAGGAAGTAGACAAGCAGCTTCATTCAGAAAAATTGCTGAATGCATGGTATGCCTTGAAAGAAATGGCAAGTAATCATTTGTCACCCCAATCTTTTGCTGAAGATTATTTTAAGGACAAGGATGTACCCACTAATTATTCATTACCGATTATCTTGTTTTTTATATTAATTGGTTGGTTGATTTGGCGAATAAATTTTGCAACTTAACCAGATTAAGCTAGGCTTACAGGTATGAAATATTGTATAAAATTTCAGCTGGTTGCGTTTTTACTACTGGGGTTACAGTTCGTATCTGCTGCCCAACCAGGCAATGTTGCGCGGGCTATCTTTACAACAAATATTATAGAGCGGGAGCCCGTTGATCAAATATTAATATTAAATAATAAAGTATCAAGCGTCTTCTTTTTTACAGATTTACGTCATTTTGAAGGGCATACCATTATTCATAAATGGGTTTATAATGACAAAGTACAGTCGGTTGTGAATTTCAGGGTAAAGGGGCCGCGCTGGCGGGTGTATTCCCGGAAAGATATCAAGCCAGAACAACTTGGCAAATGGACCGTTGTCGTACAAGATGAAACCGGTCGTTCATTGAAAGCAAGTGTATTTCGTTTGGTTGATAATACAGAACAGTCCGTTATTCTTCCTGTCGTCCACCAAGCCGATCATTAATGGATTAGTCCGTGTATGTACGTGGGGTATTTACGCGGGCATAATATTTTTTGCTAATGGGGTGATTGTATTGTTCAGAATATGTCGGAACAATTTAATCATGGTGCGACAGGTTTAGCTATGTCTTCTTGTAAGGTTTGTTCTTGCTCTACCTGTTTTTGTTGTGATTCTTTCCATCGGGAAAGTAATTTTTCAAATTCATGTTCTGCATCGTTCATAACTTTCTTATCAATTTCCACATTGTTTGTTGCAAGTCCTGAAACCCGTGTTGCATTAAATGAGTTATCGGACTGAATATTCTGTTGTGCAATATTGGTAACATTATCCGT
>JALXDW010000251.1 GCA_027070385.1 Chromatiales bacterium | reverse complement strand
GTACCAGACTGACTGTACCAGTTTTTAAACTGGCTAAAATCCCGTTGATTGGCATCTTCAATGGCCTTAACAAAATCATCCGTTGTCACTGCCTGACCATCATGGCGTGAAAAATACAGGTCTGTTCCTTTTCGAAAACCTTCTCCTCCAACCAGGTTATGTAACATGCGGACAACTTCTGCACCTTTGTTATAAACCGTTACTGTATAAAAATTGCTGATTTCAATGTATCGGTCGGGGCGAACGGGATGCGCAAGTGGCCCTGCATCCTGTGCAAATTGATGGTTTCGCAATACATTGACATCATCAATACGTTTTACTGCAGCTGAGTTCAAATCAGCAGAAAACTGTTGATCCCGAAAAACGGTGAAGCCTTCCTTTAAACTTAGCTGAAACCAGTCTCGACAAGTCACCCGATTACCTGACCAGTTATGAAAATATTCATGGCCGATAATACTCTGAATATTGTAAAAATCGGCATCGGTCGCGGTCTCAGGACTGGCCAGTACGCACGATGAATTAAAAATATTTAATCCCTTGTTTTCCATTGCTCCCATGTTAAAGTCATCAACAGCAACAATCATGAAAATATCCAGATCATATTCTCGACCATACGTTTGTTCATCCCATAACATCGCCTGTTTCAAGCAAGCCAATGCAAAATCGGTTTTATGGCTGTTTTCTTCTTCAACATAAATACGCAATTCAACCTCACGACCAGACTGCGTTGTAAAGGAACCTTGTTTACAAACCAGCTGGCCAGCAACCAGTGCAAATAAATAACTGGGTTTAAGACTTGGATCATGCCATTTAGCCCAGTGCTGACCTTCTTTACCCTCACCGCTATCAATCAGATTACCATTGGATAGTAACACCGGATATTTTTGTTTATCGGCAATCAGAGTAACAGTAAATTCGGCCATTACATCAGGGCGATCAGGGAAATAGCTGATACGACGAAAACCTTCTGCTTCGCATTGTGTGCATAGCATATGACTGGATGCATACAGACCTTCCAGTGCTGTATTATTTTCTGGTGAAAGAGTCACTTCCGTTGTAATACAAAATTTGTCCGGCAATCCTGAAAGCTTCAGGGATTCATCTGTTAAATCATAATCCGCAGTGGTTAACAACTGGTTGTTTAAAGTGACCTTAATCAATTCAAGTGACTGCCCGTTTAATACCAGAGGGGCAGCGGTATCAACACCTGTATTACGCTCAATCTGTAAAGTAGATGTTACCTGGGTTTTCCCGGCATCCAGCTCAAAAATCATATCAACGTTTTTAACCAGGTAATCCGGTTTTTTATAATCTTTAAGATAAATGGTATTGGGGGTTTGCTGCTTGATTGCTGAACTCAATGTACTCTCCAGTTGCTTTATTTATGGTAACTACGCCCACGACGTACGGTCTTTTTTCCAAATCGCTGATTAACTTTGTCAGCAATTTTATCAATATTTCTTTGTTTGCCTGATACGGCCGGGGTATTCTGTTGGCCAAACATATCAATCTGTTTGTCCTGTATCCTGTTGAATAAGGGTTGATCCAAAGTGTTGAATTTTTCTGCCTTAATCAATCCGGATACGCCTATTCCAATTAATCGAATAGCGGATTTATTCTGTTGCATCGCACGGGTAAATAAAGTGACCGCCCGTTCCAGTAAAATATCCGTATTATTATCCGGTGTCTCCAGGCTCACTGAACGGGTAATGGTTTTAAAATCGGGATAGCGTAACTTAATATTCACTGTCCTGGCAAAATAGTGTTTAGCTCGTAACCGGGCTGCTACCTGCTCACAAAGATCCACAAGATAAGAGCGTAAAACCAGCATATCAGTCACATCTTTTTCAAAAGTTGTTTCATGTGAAATTGATTTTGTTTTACGCTCTGAGCTGACTCGACGAATATCCAGGCCATTGGCAAGATCAAGAAAATGCTGGCCAGTATTTCCAAAAACAGATTGCATAAACACGGCAGATTGCTGACGTACATCTGCAATGGTTTTAATTCCGTATTGGCTGAATTTTTCTTGTGTTACTTTACCCGCTCCCCACAATCGGCTCACCGGCAATGGATCCAGAAATTGCTGCTGTTTGTCTTTGCTCACATAAACAAAACCATCAGGTTTATTAATATCCGATGCAATTTTTGCAACATATTTATTACTGGCAATCCCCACCGAACACACTAGTTTTGTTTCCTTTAAAATATCCTGTTTAATCATTTGCCCGATATTTTCTGCACCTTTAAATAAATGTTCGCTGGCAGTCACATCAAGAAAGGCTTCATCAAGCGATAACGGTTCTATTTCCGGGGTATAACGATAAAAAACTTCATTGATTTTTTGTGAAGCTTCCACATATAACGCCATACGAACTGGCAAACAAACAAGATTTTTACAACGGCGTTTGGCTTCACTGATAGGCATGGCACTACGTACACCGAATTTTCGTGCATTATAATTTGCGGCAGCCACAACACCTCGGCCTTCACGTCCACCAACAACCACCGGGAATGAAGCCAGTTCAGGTTGTTCGCGTATTTCAACCGATGCATAAAAGGCATCCATATCCACATGAATAATCACTGTCTGTATTTGCCGGAAACCGTTTTAACCATACAAACATCATACCCGCCACCCAGGTAATTGAAAATATGGGGTACGATAAAACAGATTAAATAAATGAATGGGGAGGGAACCCTGTAAAACGAATAACTTACAGTCGATACTGTTTCTGATAGTACGACTGGTATTGCATAACCTTGCGTATATATTGTCGTGTTTCCCGATAGGGTGGAATACCATTATAAAAGCGCACCGCCTTTTCACCGGCATTATAGGCCGCCAAAGCATAACTTAAACGATTTTTGTACCGACGCAGTAAATAGCGCAGATGCCTGACACCGGCATCCAGATTTTTCATTGGGCTGTATAAATCAAAAACTCCATACCTTTCAGCCGTTTGAGGCATCAGTTGCATTAAACCGGACGCTCCCACCCGCGAAGTGGCATTCGGGTTAAAATACGATTCTGTGTGTACCACAGCCTTAATCAGAGCCGGATCCATACCATGCCGTTTGGAAACGATACTGATCAAATCGTCAAATTTATTCTCACCGGCTGCCGGTTCAACCACAATGGTATTCGACACCGCTTTACCGATACCGCCAACTTTTTGGCTTTTACGCACTAATTTTGCAGTTTGACTGTGCTGAGGCCGATCAGTAATCACCCGACTACCGTCTGGCATTTGATACACATAATAGCCCGCATAAATAGAATGACTGTAAAAAGTCATTGCTAATAGACTGAAAAATATTGAAAAATAACGACTCGAAAACATCAGTACCCAATCCTGATTAACCTGAAATCCAATCTGGTTGTTCTACACTCAATTATAATAAACGGCTACTATGAAGCAACCATCATTGCTTTATTGTGGATGCAAAATATAGACCGCTTCATCTAACCCACTCAGGCCTTTTGCCGCAAAATGTGCATGTTCAGCCAATACATCACTGCGTTGTAAACACCTCAGCTGAAATCCGTTGGCATATTCTGCCCTCAGCTCATCTTCTTGCACAGCAAACGGTGGCCCGGCCATTTCTGATTGTTCGTATTCCAGCGTCACCAGCAATCGAGATTGACGAGGACAAAGCAGGTTAAGGTGCCGACTATAATCGATACGCATCGCTTCAGGCAACGCAACCAACGCGGCACGGTCGTATACTGCTGCCACGTTAATCATTTGCGTGGGTGTTAATTTAAAGAAATCACCACAGACGAAGGTGATTAACCCGGACTGGTAAAAACTTAAATCCCCTTTTTGTATCTGGCTTGGTTGCAAGTGATTTTCAGCAAAAAAAGCCTCGACAGCCAGTGGGCTTAATTCATTTGCCAATACCTGATAGCCCTGTTGCGCCAACCAGATAATATCAAGACTTTTGCCACTCAATGGCACAAACACTTGCTGCCCGGGTGCCAGTCGAAGCGTGTCAGCATACTGAATTAACAACGGATTCACCTCATTCAGGTGAAATCCGATTTTATTTTCCTGCCAGCGTTGTTTCCAGAAAGATGTTTTCATAAGCGGGATACTCTCATTTTACTTCTTTGACTTAAAGTCGCTATACTCTATTGTTATGGCCAATAGCACGAAACCTGAAAACAGCGCAGCTTACCATATTGATACCCTTGAATTGGGGCCAATGGAAAACTTTATTTACCTGATTCAGGATACCCAAACCGGGCGTGCGGCAGTGGTCGATCCAGCCTGGGATGTTGATGCCATTTTACAACTCGCGGCCAAAAAAGGGGTAAAGATTACCGATATACTGCTCACCCACTCTCACCATGATCACATTAACGGTGTAAACGGTATTTTAGAAAAAACCGATGCCCAACTCCATATACTTAAACCTGAAGCCCGGTTCTGGGGCCAGGATATCGCTCCCTCCGGTCTCCATCATGGGGGCGACACGATCCCACTAGGAGAAACAAATATTGAGATTTTACATACACCGGGACACACACCCGGCTCCGCCTGCTACAAAATCGGCAATGATCTCATCACCGGTGATACCCTGTTCGTCTTTGGCTGCGGCCGCTGTGACTTACCTGGCGGTGATCCGGAACAAATGTATGTGACCTTGAAACAAATGGCCGAAAAACTGCCCGCCTCCACCCTGATTTTGCCCGGACACAATTATGCCGTAAAAGAAACATGCAGTATGCATGAAGAAATTGAAGGCAACCCCTTTATGCACTTTGAACATGCCCATGATTTTGTACAATATCGCATGCATGACCATGATCGTATTCGCCACAGTCCTTATAGGGCTATTCCCAGAACCCCCTAATTGGGCTTAAAAGAACCCACTTTGCTCTCAAGTTTGTATTTATTCTGCCGTTATTAAAGTGGCGATAAGCAAAATAATACATTAAGGGTTAATTTATGAAGTTCAAATTCAATCTGAAACTCAACAGCATTAAAACCAAATTACTGATTACCTTTACGCTGCTTACAGCCATTCCGTTAATCATTAGCAGTGTCGCTACTTACACCCAAACCGATTCGGCAACGTATGAAGCAATAAAGACTCAGGTTAACGCGCGACTGGTTTCCTTGCGGGAAGTGAAAAAAATTCAGGTGCAAATGTATTTGAATAACCTGAAAAAACAGATTCTGGACTATTCGGTTGACCCTGGAACCGTATCCAGCATTCAGGGACTGAGTACAGGATTTCAAACCGATAAAAAACAGGCCTCCGATGGTATAGAGGAAAAACGCTCCGAACTCATTAACTTTTATAACACCCAATTTGCAGAAGAATTCAAGAAGTACAATACAACTGAATTTACCAGTGCTGAATCATTTGTGAAACAACTCGATGATGCCAGTGTATTTCAGCAATATGCTTTTATTGTTTTAAATGAAAGTCCGTTTGGTGAAAAATATAACTTGCGTGACCCCGATAATGAAACAGCACTAGCCAGTAAACACAGTGAAAATTACGATACGCTGTTTGGTTTCTATAAAAAACTGGATGTGGCTGATATTTTACTGGTTGACGAAAAAGGTTATGTTGTTTACAGCACCCAGAAAAACATTGAATTTGCCACCAACCTGAACAATGGCCCATTTAAAGATACCGATTTAGGTCAAGCTTATCAAAAAGCCATGAAAGCCGAAGATTCTGCTTTTTCAATGATGACCAATTTTAATCCCCACCTGGGTGATTTTAATCAACAAACTGCTTTTGTTATATCGCCCATTCAGGATCTTGACGAAGAAGATGCCTTTGAAATATTGGGAACAATGATCATTAAAATCAAACCCCACACTCTGAAT
>JALXDW010000250.1 GCA_027070385.1 Chromatiales bacterium | reverse complement strand
TGGTATTCGGGAACTGATGATGACGCAGTTTTTTACCGAAGAAAATATTGACCGGTTACTCAGTGGTACAAATGGCAATACACCCGACTTGCATTTAGCACCCGTGATTGAAAAAGTTGATCTCAGTCCTTCTTTTGATGCCTTAATAAAAGTCATCATGGAATCATCCTTCGGTGGAATGCTCGGCATGTTTGGCGGACAGGATGCACTCATACCATTAAAAGAGCCCTTCATTAAAAACATGAAACAATCCTTGATTGAACTTACTCAACAACCCGCCTTTATGTCTTTATTAAAAGACGAAATCGAGCAACCGGATGTGTTAACCGAACTGCGTGATAAAGTAGAACACATCGTCGAACAACGTTTGAATGAACTCACTCCCAAACTGGTAAAAAATATCATCCAGACCATGATAAAAGAACATTTAGGCTGGCTGGTTGTCTGGGGCGGTGTATTTGGTGGGCTGATTGGCCTTATCGCGGCATTATTAAGCAGTACAAGCGTTTAAATATGACAATGGTTAAAATTGGCCAATACAATACATTAACCGTCACAAAATTTGTCGACTATGGGTTGTACCTTGATGATGGCGATGGTGGAGAAATCTTGCTTCCCAAACGCTATATGCCTGATAACCTTGATGTTGGCCAAACCCTTCAGGTTTTTATCTATGCCGACTCTGACGATACTCTGATAGCCACTACCGAGACACCCTTTGCCTGTGTTGGTGAAGCCGCCTATTTACGTGTTGCCGCTGTTAATAAGGTCGGTGCATTCATGGACTGGGGGTTAGCAAAAGATATTCTCGTTCCTTTCGCTGAACAACATCGTAAGATGGAAGCAGGACGTTCCTATATCGTTTATCTTTATAAGGATAAATATGCCGATCGGATTGTTGCATCGTCAAAAATCAATAAATTTATAAGTGATGAAACCAGCGGATTCAAACAGAAACAGCAAGTCGATTTATTAATTGCCGGCAAAACGGACCTGGGCTACAAAGCCATCATTAATCACAAATATTTTGGTATGCTTTATAAAAGTGATGTGTACCAGAAATTACATTATGGCCAGAAAATAAAAGGATATATCAAAAATATCCGTCCTGATAATAAAGTCGACTTAACATTGCAACTTGATAATCAGCAAACACGTTCCAATCTTGCAGAGCAAATCCTCGACTACCTGAAATCTCATCATGGTGAATCAACACTCACCGATAAAAGCAAACCTGAAGATATCTATAAACAATATGCTGTCAGCAAATCCAGTTATAAAAAAGCACTGGGGGGGCTTTATAAAAAACACCAGATTACGATTGAAAAGGATCGCATTCGACTGGTTTGATATTAAGCATTGTTAAGCTTTCATCTACTGCCAATTCTGGTAATATTACTGCTTATTTCAGGAATTTTTTCATATTTAACATCATCAAAAATGTCTAATATGATAATATCTTCTCATCATCTAAGGAGGGACCCTAATGTTTTACAAGTTGGTTTACTTTGTTTTTACAGCATTCAAACGCTACCCCAAAATAGTTCCTCATACTCTGCTTTTTATTTTTATTGGTATATTCATTACTTTAGCAGCAGGTAAAACCTACCAAATATGGGATGATGATCCTGATCGTGGAGCCATCGCAATAAAAAATGGCCATTTCAATGAAAGTTATTCAACCCCACTGTATCTTGACCAGGGTTGGTCGGAATCAGACAGCCTCTGGTTTTATAATACCACTCAGGGCTCCGCCTTATTACCTTACGACTTCTTACAGGCATTACAACAGGCCGATTCATCTGAAAAATTCCTGTCAAATCGCAATATTGATAGATACCGCTATTTACCACAAAAGGCCACCTTCTTTAACCCTGACGCACTCCCGGTTGGTTTTGTAAAAGAAACTTATCAAGGTAAGGACTATGTTGGGTTAACCTGTGCAGCCTGTCATACTGCCCAGCTCAATTACAAAGGCCAGGCGGTGCGTATTGATGGGGGTCCGTCAATGGCAGACATGCCTCTGTTTATGACGGAACTGGAAAAAGCTTTAAAAGCGGCACTCAATGGAGAAAAACAACAAACATTCGTAACCAATGTACTTGCGCTTGATAACGATTATGACACAAAAGATGAAGTGATTGCCGACCTTAAAATTTGGTTGGAAAGACGTAAACTTTATAACACGGTTAACAACAGCCATATCAAGTACGGTTATGCACGACTGGATGCTTTTGGGCGTATCTATAACCGTGTACTGCAACACGTTATTAATAAAAAGCAACTGGCTACGTTACTGGCACTAACAACTTTACCCAACGGCAAACGATTATTGACAGACTCTGAAATTGATAATGTTCTTGAAGGAATTAATGAAACCATAATTCAGGACGATCAATTTGCATTAATTCTTAATCGACTACAATCAAAAAATACCGGTTACCCTGGCCTAAGCTTCAAGCAGATGTTGTATGTTCGTAATAAAATTTTCAATGAACCCAATGCCCCGGTGAGTTATCCATTCTTATGGGATATTGCGCAGTCTGATTATGTACAATGGAACGGTCTTGCCAGCAACGCAGGTGTCGGCCCCATTGGAAGGAATACCGGGGAAGTTATCGGTGTGTTTGCTATCATCGATTGGCAAGACAGTTCACCGGATATCAGCATTTCCTCCTGGTTAACCGGGCAAAAACACAAGAAAAAACATGTGGATTTCAAATCATCCGTTGATCTGATCAATTTACAACGACTTGAAGCTCATTTACGCAAATTAAAATCACCGCAGTGGCCTGCCATATTTGGAAAAATTGATAAGCTAAAAGCACGTAAAGGCCAATTAATTTATGCCAAACACTGCCAGTCATGCCATGAAATCATTGATAGAGAAGACGCCGACCGCCTTATTACCGCTAAAATGACAGACATTAAGAAAACCGGTACCGATCCGGCTATGGCACGTAACAGTGTTTTCTACACAGGAAAATCCGGCAATTTTATGCACACTTATCAAGCAACCGACGTGGGTAATGTGATTATTGCAGAAACCGCACCTGTTGCCCAAATACTGACATCAGTAACAAAAGGTGTTGTTGCAACACCGGATGCAGATAAATGGTTTATTCGACGCTGGGCAGACTGGGCTTACACTCTGGTAATGTCCTTTACTCAAAATAAAATAAAAGCCAGCGTCAAAAGTGGTAACTACACACCTGACACAACCGCAAACCCGTATAATTCATTACTTTCCTATAAAGCACGTCCCTTAAACGGTATCTGGGCAACAGCACCGTATCTACACAATGGCTCTGTACCTACGCTATATGATTTACTGCTCCCGGTAAAAAAACCCGGCGATCCTGAAAAAGGAGAATACCGTCCTGATACCTTTATGGTGGGTAGCCGTGAATTTGACCCGGTTAAAATCGGTTTCAAGAGCAGCGGTTACAATGGCTTTAAATTTACAACTTCGCGTATTGGCAATCGTAATACCGGGCACCAGTATGGAGCCCCATTAAATAAAGAACAGCGTTATGAGCTACTCGAATATTTAAAAACCTTATAACCGCCTGGGTATAAAAAAGGATATATAAAATGTCTAATCATAAAGATTATCTAAAAGAATATGATATGGCGACGGAGGATGAAAAATACCCGCTTGTCAGTCGCTGGATAAACAGCGTTGAGCGCTTACCATTTTTTGAGCAACTTCGAAATGAACGACCGGTACTGGTCACACCGGAATGCACTCTCGTTGCACGTTTTCCTGATGTTCGGGATATGCTTTCAATGCCTAAAATATTCACTGTTGATTTGTATAAACCTAAAATGAGCGTCACCGGCCCTGATGATGGATATTTAATGGCACACGATGACGATGCCTTACACTACCGTGAAAAATCACTGATGCAAGGTATGCTAAACCGGAATGATTTACCCCGAATAAGAAAGTTAGTCGAAGAATCAGCAAAAAATATCATCAATGAAGCAGCCGGCCGTATTGAAGTTGTTAATGCATATTGTCGCATGGTACCGGTCACTCTGGTTCAGGACTATTTTGGCCTTGATGGTGTTGCCCCTGAAGATCTTATAGAGTGGTCATACTGGAATCAATACGATGCCTTTAACAACCAACCTTTTGACATGTTAACAGAAAAACAGTCTCAATATATAACCGACAAACATAATGGCATTTCCGACAAATTAGGTGCATACATTGCATCCCTGGTTATACGCAAGCTCGTTATTATTAAAGCAACCAGTGGGCTCCGAGCCATGCTCAGTTATCCCAAGCGAATCCTGTTAAGCCTGTTAGGCATGTCGATAAAAACAAAACCGGATGACATTGTCACACGCATGTTACGAACAGCCTTTGCTAAAGAAGTTGACTTCCCTCTTACCCGGTTAGGTATTAATGCGGGTGGACTTTTAATTGGCGCAATCGAAACAACTTCTCAGGCCACTGCACAGGTTATTGAATATTTTCTTAAAAATCCGGAACTGCTGAAAAAAGCAAAACAAGCGGCATCATTTGAAGATCGTGCTGACTTTGATGCACTGGTATGGGAAGCCTTACGCTTTGTTCCAATCCGCCCGGATATATTTCGCAAGGCATCCGCAGACTATACCATTGCAAAAGGTACACCACATGAAACCGTTGTCAGGAAAGGAACCATCGTCAGGTTACTTACCCAATCAGCAATGTTTGATGAGTATGCCTTTGAAAATCCAAATGAGTTCAATCCTAACCGCAACTGGTATCACAATTTTAATTTTGGTTTTGGCTCACATCAATGTCTAGGTAAATATATTGGTATGGTGATGATTCCTGAAATGATCCGGCAAATACTGCTTCAGCCTGAACTGGAAGACAAAGGCCCAATCAATTATAAAAAGGGGCCTTTTCCCGAAGAATATCACCTCAAGTGGCGAGTCCCGGAAGCATCCGGAAACCACTAGTAAGAATGGTAACTGTAATACAGATTATTTAAACCAATCCTGTATTTCATCATCCTGATCAGGCAGATCATCTTCATTGATTTCAATATAGCCCGTTCGCTCTTCATCGGAAGTATTAGCAGCACCAAGCGGCATTTCTTCTGTTGGAGATAGCTTGTCAAATGATTTTTCACGGAAAGCCGAAAAAAAACTGTCAAAATTATTTTCTGTTAAACAAATAATAATCTTTTCGACAGCACTGCTATTACGCGCATCCCAGAAATGGGTGATGGCTTTATAACAAGCTTGCGCACAGATAGGCACGGGCACCCGGAACACACCGGTACTGATTGCAGGGAAGGCGATGGATTGCCAGTCATTTGTTTCACACAATAACAAACTACGTGAAAAAACCTGTTCCAGCTTATCCTGTTCATAACCTTCTCCCATTATGGGGCCAACGGCATGAATAACTGCAGCATACGGAAGTTGGCCGGCTGTTGTGTACACGGCCATCCCACTTTCAAGTTCACCGTGTTCCGCTATCAGCTTGCGGCTTTGCTGTTCAAATTCCTTACCTGCCGCATTTTGAATTTTAAGTGCCAAACCACCACCATGCATTAACGATCCGTTAGCAGGATTCACTATCACATCAACCGGTGATTTTAAAATATCCAGAACCTGAAGTTGCAACACCCTGTCGCCATACAAAAATTCCATCTTTTGGTTTGCCATTAGAAATTAAATTTCTTTTAAATAACTAAGCATAGTGTTTGCGCTCTTTACGGCGACCCTTTGGGCCCGACTGTTGGACAATGACACCTTCAATGGCCTCAAATTCAATACTGCGCTTTTCATGCATATAGGCTTCGTTAAGTGGCTGCAAATAATATTTATCGTCTTCTTGCACCAGCTGTCGAAAAATA
>JALXDW010000249.1:5585-5867 GCA_027070385.1 Chromatiales bacterium | reverse complement strand
TTAACCCTCTATTTTATAATATTTTATATTGTGATATTTTCCTTCAGCTCTATTTCACACTAGTACTTCTCTTTAAGTATCATCCTTGGATAAATTCCTAAAGATTTTATTTCATCTAAGAAAAGCTTAAAGGCATAACTTATCTCTACAGGTGAAACATCCACATTATCACCACACACTGGGCAATAAAGCCTTTTGTTAAATGCATCATATATTCCTAACAAACCACAATTTTCACAGATGTAAACTGTTGTTTTATCAGAGTCAAACCTTTCCTTTAAT
>JALXDW010000249.1:0-5575 GCA_027070385.1 Chromatiales bacterium | reverse complement strand
AAGAAGCTCCATGAGCTACAAAAGTATCTTTCTCCATTTCTCCTAATCTAAGACCACCTTCTTTTGCACGGCCTTCAGTAGGCTGTCGTGTAAGAAGCTGAATTGGTCCTCTTGCTCGAGAATGTATCTTATTAGCTACCATATGTTTAAGTTTCAGATAATACATGTTGCCAATATATATCCTTGCTTTATATTGTTCTCCAGTTATAGGATTATACATTATCTCTGTTCCATTATCTTTAAAGCCTAGACTAAGTAATTCTTCTCTTAAAGATGTTTCTGGCTCTGAATAAAATATTGTTCCGGCTTACTTAATTGGCACTTTTGTCACCAGCGCAATGCCATCTTTGCTGTTGCCACCAACAAGGTAATCGACCAACCAGGTTGGTGTAATCCCACTTCCACCCGTTGATGAAGATGTTGGCCTTGAGCCCAATTTCCGGGCCAATTCCGGTGTGACAGATTCTTCCGAAACTGTTCCCAAAGATTGTCCACTGTTACTCACAACGGCACCCGATTCATTAACCTTGCCAATAACTTCACCTTTATCATTGACAACTTTACCGTTTACAACCCGTCCGATAACCTTGCCATTCTTGTCTCGAACAACTTTCACCTTCGAGACAATTTTCTCGGATAGCGTTCCCAATGATTTACCATCGTTACTCACAACAGAACCGTCGTCATTTACTTTCCCAATGACTTCACCTTTATCATTTAAAACCTGGCCATTAACCACCTTGCCAACAACATTGCCGTCTTTATCACGTACGACCTTTTCAGTAACAACCGGCTCTTCGGCGGCTGTGCCAATAATTTCACCACTATTACTGACCACTGTTCCATCGGAATTGACTTTACCAATCACATCGCCGTTTTCATTTACAACTTTACCATCCACTTCATGGCCAATAATGTTGCCATCCTTGTCACGTACCACTTTTACTTTTGACTGTGCTTTGGCTTTAGCTTCCTGGTTAAGATTTTGTGCAAACGATAATATTTCACCCGGACGAATACTGGTAAACACAAAACCGTTATCACTGCGATTTCTTAACGATGCAGACAAGCGGCCCGCTGTATTAGCTGCAAATAAAAGGGAGGTTTCTTTGGCACTTAAATTAACGGTTAAGGTATTATACCCACGCCCCTGATTACGATAGGCAACTGCCATGGTAGCCTGCACTTTTGGTTCCAGACGTCGCCCCGTTGCAAGTACCTCGACATTTTGCAGCAGAGGAAAAACCACATCCCCTTCACCTGAACCGCCCACCAGTTTTGCAGGTAATGTAATGTGCAAGTCAACATGGTTGCCCGGCTCAATCATGCCACTGATAGATGATAATTGATCCACTGGAATTGTGACGGCACGTCGACCATCTGTAAGCACATCAGAAAAATCCCGTCGTTGATCACCGGCAACATGGCTCCATAATAAAGCACGCCCTTTTGCTAATGGCTCTAACAACCGGCGCCCCTTGATAACTTTAAATTTTCCCGGAGGCACAACCTGTTGATGAACATAAATACTGGGGATTTTTCGTACCGCCAGATTTGATTTATTTAATACTGCACCGCGTTGTAAGTTTTTCTTTGCAACGACCACACTAACCATACGTTCACCTGAACGTTGATAAGCCTGTTTCAACGCGGCTTCACGTAACTGTAAATATTTAACTGCCAGAAAAGCAGCCAATATGGCCAGACCAATGGCCATTAATAATAATTTTAATGGCTTGTTAGCCCGAAGAACAGCTACCAATGATTTAATCTGATTTTGTTTACTCATATCTTTTCTTCTTTTTAAATTAAAGTTAAGTTTTAAATTCTGATTTTCTCTTTAAGGCGTTGTATCATTTTCATCCGGTAACTCCGCAATGGATATTGCATAGGAATATCCTTCTTGCGACCCTTTCATTGTGTCACGCATCAATTTCATCACATCATCCGCTGAATAAAGCGCAGCAATTATCGCCCCCACGATAACAACATATTCCACCATCGACTGACCACGTTGATGTTTTTGTTTAATCTTTGATATTTTCATTGCAACAAATACCCTTTTTAATTAAACCAGTTTTTTTCAAGTACTTCATTCACCAGCACACTACTACCACCTGCAATAGAACGTATGTTAATCGTTACCTCATCCTGATTTTTTTTAAAAACAGAAACATGCCCTGTATCGCCAACCCGTTTACCCATTACCTGAGTCCAGTTATTTTTGGTGAAGTGACTTTTATAATAGGCGATATTGTCATCCAATGATTGTCTATTTAAAAAAAGTAACGTACGGCCTTTTTTATCCTTGTCCAGTGTTTCAATATCATTGATTATCTTCGAATCTGCCAGCATCGGGAAATCAACAGGCTTCTTTTTTTTGTGCTCATCAAAAGAAGAGATATTGAGTCGCCCAAGCGTTTCAAATCCATTGTCTATCACATCAGCATTTTTTACCTGAACAGTAATAAAGTAACTGCCTTTATAATGACTTATTTGTTGCCATTGTTCATATTCACTTTCCGCAAAATCGTCTGCCCAACGATTTCGATAAAATCTCAGTACTTGCTCCACTGATAAACGGGTTTTAAACAAATGTACTTGCATTGGCACTCCATTCACATACATTTCATCTGCCAAAGCAGTTTTTAATCCAGTCTGGGGAGGATACATCACCTTGGGCCAGGCATTAGCCACTGATGCATAACTGATCGATAACAATACGACCATGATTAATTTTTTTACACACGGGCTATTCATAAGCACAAAGCCCCCCTGGACAATCCGGAATTTCAGAACTGTCCTTAACCGGATCGGTGTCAACATAACCAAAGATAAGTTTATCTTTGGCTAGCTCAGGCGCAATAGAAGGCAAAATACCATATTTATAGGAAAAAATATCCTGTGCATAGGAAAACGGTTTGCGAACAATAGCAAAGGGCACAAAGCTGTCTGTCCATTTTGCAAACTGGGTATCTTCTTTACTCTTTCCTTCGTTACCCGCGGCATACCACGCATCGGTAACAATGGCTGCATGACTAACCATTTCCAAATCCAGACTATCAAATACCTTCATATAAGGGAGATTATTTACCGCTATTTTTACTTCTGGCCGATAGTAACCTTCAAAGTGAAACTTGCTGGTAATATCAAATAAGGGTTTCTTGGGTAAAGGTTTAATCGGTGCAATACCCAGATATTTGTTGGCTTGCTTATTAAACCAGTCCAAACCATCCACCAGTTTGTTACCAACTAAATTTGCACCGGTATCAAGAAGATTGGTTGTGATATCAAATGCCTTGTACGCTGCAGATGGTAAAGCTTCATCGCCATCGGGAAATTTGGCGCTGACATTATCTGTTTCGACCAAATTTCGTCCAGCATTATCTTTCCAAAGCAAATTTACCTCACTATCATCGAGTGTATTTTTATCGCTACTGCTCACCAATCTGTCTGTATTACCAAACAAACGGCTGATCGTTTCTTTTTCAATTTGTGCGGCTGATTTTACTGCGGCAGTCGATGTATATTTAGGTGCATTTTCAAACCAGACGGTACGTTCCCATGCCATATAACGTGCTGCCTGTACTGATGACTGTTTCATGTCAATGTACTTACCGGTCAACGGTATTAAAACGAAAAGTGGTACCAGTAAAAAAGCAGCCGTCACATTAAATTCTGCTATTGCCTGTCCTTGTTGCTTATACTTGGGCTGTTTATATTTAAACATCATTTAGGCACTACCTTTTCCAGTCTTAATAACTCACTGCCTGTACGGACACCACTCGTGGCAGGGTCAGGAGTAGAAAAGGGTAGTTCACCCTGCGTGTTTGTATCCGAAGATAATGTTTGTGTCAGTACAGACCATTTACGAATATTATCATCCACAGGTCTTAAACGTACTTGCCAGTAAGGTGTAAAAGTACTGCCGTTTTCATCGGCTGCATCCGGGTTATCGAAATAAACACTGGCTGCGGCTATTGCAAAGATCGCACCGTCCTGCTGATTACGGCTGTCCGGTACCAGAATGCGGGTAAATTGACTGCCCATGCTGTTTAACATGCTATTGAGTTGTGTTTGAAATTGAGTGGTCACAGCAGAAACCAGTCCACCCCCCAGCCCACCGGTGGCACTAATCAACTCCTTCTTATACTTATTAACAATATCACCAATATAATTAGAAATTTCACCCGCAATTCTTCCCCCCGGGTCACCTTCGGTGGAATCGTCACCACCAGCAAGTTTGGTTTTAACCTCAAACTCACCCGCTGTTAATACATCGCCTGCTTTATTAATACGATCACTGGTGTGCAAATCATTAGCGTTTTTGCGTACACTAACCAGAAATATGGGCGTTTCTTTTACAGCAGGATAAAATTCTGCATTGACATCACCATAACGCGGTAAGGTATTTTTGATTTTAGTCGGCGGTTGATAACCACCAGGAAAAGGAGCGGTTGCCTCTATTGCAGACGGATAGGTTTTATTCAGGGTATTACCATATATCGTATCGCCGGGCTTACCCCATTTGGAAATAAATGGCCCCAACATGGCACCGGAGTGCAATTCATGTGCTGCCCCTCCCATTGGCAGGTTCATAGGGTATGAATTATCAATATTAATACGCCATGCGCAACGAAACTTGATACGCAAGGGTACCCAACTGGCAACATACGGTACCCAAAGAGCGCAGAAATTCGCTTTTATACCAAACTCTGCTCCCAAACCGACGGTATCCAGTGATGTCCAGTCGTAAAGTTCTTCCTTACTTTTACTGATAAACCGCAGTGCGGTACCGCCAAGCACTTCAAACCCCAGACTCGCGGTGACGCCACCACCGGGTAAAGGTAGAATGGTAACGGTGGGAGTACGCAAATCGGTTCGGTCGCGATCTTTTGTCCAATCATCACGAGAGTCATTTACAAATGCAGCAAAACGACGTTTGGCATTTTTTGCTCGCGTTGTTTTATCTGTTTTTTTCGTTGGAAAATATAAAAAATTCATCTGCTGTTCCACCGAACTTAACAGCGCAGCAAGGGCTCCAAAATTTGCTAACTTGGCATTCTTTGCGTTGGCATCAATGATTTTAGGCAGAATTTCAACTTGAGCTATCTGCGTGGCAAGCCGCATTAATTGATTATGAAATAAATAAAACCCTTGCAGCTTTGGTAAGTGTTTGGTCGCAACCCTACCAACCGCACTCATTATATTGCCAATAATGCGCTGGTTAACAAAGTCATAGAGCTTCATTGTTGCTTGAACAAATGTGGCCATTGCCGAACCGGCACCCGGAGCAACCAGATCAAAAGCAGCAAATGCCAAATACCCCGTACTTCGACGTGTTGCTCCCATCTCATATTTTTTCTTCCATGAATTAAACGCTGTAAACTGCCCCATCGAGATCTGGTTGGCCACCATCGCCCTGTTGGTATAGGCCATAAAGTTAAGCTGCCGCGCAGATAATACCGCAACACTGTACGCTGCCGACGATACTCCATTTGTTGCTTCCGGTGGTTGCCGTATCAATTAAAAGAAGTTAAATAAAAAAACAACCCCAAATAGAATCACAACCCTA
>JALXDW010000248.1 GCA_027070385.1 Chromatiales bacterium | reverse complement strand
TATGGGTTCAGCTATTTCCTTGGTTCAAGATGCTAACGTATAACCTGAAAAATATCATATTTAAAAGATAATGTTATGGAAGCACTAAAATTCAAACAAAAACCAAACACAATCGAGGCAAAAATGGTTCAAATGCTGAGAAATGTGCCTATCTTTGATAATTTATCAGATGATGAGCTGGAAGCGATAAAAAAATGTGCAGTTACGCGTAATTTCCCTAAAAATAGTATTATCATTAACGAAGGTGACAACTCAGACAGTCTCTATATCATCTTAAAAGGTCGTGTTACCATTTTCCTGAGTGACGAAAACGGTAAAGAAGTTATCTTAAATTCACAGGGTGAAGGCAGTTATTTTGGCGAACTGGCTCTGGTGGATGATGATAAACGCTCCGCCTCCGTGGTCACGGCTGAAAAGTCCACATTTATTGTTATCAGCAAAGCAGATTTTAAAAAAGTTTTGTCGTCTCATCCTGAATTGGCATTTAATCTGATTCGTGGTTTAACTCATCGGGTACGTGACCTGACCGATAATGTGCGGAGCTTGGCATTATTGGATGTGTATGGGCGTGTTGCGAAAACACTCTTGTCTTTGGCTGAAGAAAAAGGTGATGAGCTGGTTATAGATATCAAGTTAACACAGCAGGATATTGCTAATCGCGTCGGTGCGTCACGAGAAATGGTAGCTAAAATTCTGAAAGATCTGACCATTGGTGGTTATATCAGTACTGATCATAAACGTATCACAATACATGAGCGGCTGCCTTCGCATTATTAAGTCAGGAGCTCGGCAATTTTTCAGAGATTGATTCTTTGTATTTTCAACCAAGCATGTAAGCTGCTTCTTCACTGACCATACGAAACAGGTCAACATTACGTTCAATTTCAAGTTTACTAAAAATACGATAGCGGTAGGTGTTGACTGTTTTGGGGCTGATTGATAGTTCTGCCGAGACGGTTTTAATATTCATCCCGTTTGCCAGCATATAAGTTATTTCAAGTTCACGTTTTGATAAAGCATTAAAACTTGACGGCTGCTGACTGTTAATCACCATCTTGCTCAGATCCACGCTGAGGTATTGTTGCCCGCGTACGGCAAAGTGTACTGCCTGAACCAGTTCCTCTGGTGGTGCTTTATAACTGACGATGGCATCAATACCGGTATTTAACATTTTGAGTAAAAACTGTTTGTGTGCCATTGGCATAATCAGAATCTTTTTTAATGAGGGCGTCCGTTTGTGTAAGTTTTTTACCTCATTAAATAAGGTGTTTGAATAACCGGTTGCACAATAAATAACCACATCGAGCTGAGTGGCAGTGGATAATTGGCTATATTCAGTGTAGGAAGTGATTGTTTGGGGTTGAAAAGCCGTTTCATCCTGGAGCAAGCGTGCAATCGCCTGAACAGACAATACGTGTTCACCATAGATAGCAATATTCAGCATTGATTCATTCCGATTGTGTTCTCTTCGATTTGATAATGCAAATAATGCCGTTATTAGTCAGCTGGATCTGTGGGAAGTTACTGCTTGAAAATGTGCATAATTCACATTTTTTTTCAAAAAACTGGCGTAAAGTAATGCTCAAATCAAGGAATAAATTCAGCTTGGCAGATTATGCTAAACGATCCGTCAAAATGAACTATTTTTGAAAAAAGAATAAAAGCTGAAAAAATAGATCGGCTAGCAGAGTCTATTTGTAATTTATATCGATTATGGCAGGGAACGGGGTTATATAAGGAGTAGGCTAAAAATGGAACTCAAATCAATTCATCAAATCGTACTTATCGGTAGTCTGGTCTTAATTAATATTGTATCGCTCATTATTTTATATGTCTTACAATAAAATATTTTATTGAGACCTTATCTAAGGAGCCAGTTTCCATTGAATTGTTTCGCCAGCTTTAAGAGGAATTAATATCTCTTTTCCAAAAGAATATTGGCTTTCAATTTTATGAGGTTCCTTGATTAAGGTAATTTTGTCGTTATTAATCGGTAATTGGTAATACTCCGCACCAAAAATACTGGCAAAACCTTCCAGTTTATCCAGCGCATTATTTTGCTCGAAGACTTCTGCATATAACTCAATCGCGGCATGTGCACTATACATCCCTGCACAACCACAGGCACTTTCTTTTGCCGTTTGGGGATGAGGGGCACTGTCTGTACCTAAAAAGAATTTTGGGTTGCCACTGGTGGCCGCCTTAATAAGTGCTTCACGATGTTGTTCACGTTTTAAAATCGGCAGACAGTAATAATGCGGTCGAATACCGCCTTGGAAAATATCATTACGATTAAACAATAAATGGTGAGGGGTAATGGTTGCCGCAATGTTTGGCGAAGCGGACTGAATAAAATCAACCGCATGTGTTGTTGTAATATGTTCAAGTACCACTTTGAGGTCAGGGAAGTCTTGTAACAGAGGTTGTAAAATACGGTCTATAAAAACAGCTTCACGATCGAAAATATCCACATCAGGATCGGTGACTTCACCGTGTATCAGTAATGGTATTTCGTGTTGTTGCAGACTTTCAAGAACAGCAAAGGTTTTTTTCAGGTTTGTTACACCGGCATCAGAATGGGTGGTTGCACCGGCAGGGTAATATTTTACCGCGTGAATAAAGCCACTTTGTTTAGCTTTACTGATTTCTTTGGCCGGCATGTTGTCCGTTAAATACAGAGTCATTAATGGTGTAAACGTGATACCTTGAGGGACGGCTGCCAGTATACGTTGTTGATAAGCAGCGGCCTGTTCTGTTGTAGTGACCGGTGGTTTTAGGTTTGGCATTATAATTGCGCGACCAAAACGGGCGGCAGTGTGCGGAATAATATCTTTTAGTACGTCACCATCACGTACATGCAGGTGCCAGTCATCGGGGCGAATAAGCGTTATTGAGTTCATGGATAGATTATCTCAATGTCTGCTTTTAATCGCCAGTGCTTCAGCGTTTATTTACTCTGTTTTTGATTGTTATGATAGTTAAAAAGAACAAACATGGGAGTCCAATCCAGATTAATTCACTTAAAATAACACGTAGTCCGTAAACACTGAAAAAATCGCGGATACCAATGGGGGAAACCTGTATGGGTTGCCAGGGCAGAAAATAACGTGTGTTATCAAAAGGGGAAAAAAAAGCAACACCCAGACCGCCATTGGTCATGGCATCGAGTAAACCGTGTGATGCAGTGCTTAAAAAAAGAATAATGATGGCGATGAAACCGGTTTTTGATAGAAAAGGGGTTTGCTTGTAGTCGACTGAAGATCGTAACAAAGCCCATAATAACAGTGCCCAGATAACAGCAAAGAATAATGAATGCGTTAATCCCCTGTGTCCCCATAAATCGCCATAGGCGATACCAAAACGGAACCCCAGTACATCCAGATCGGGCAGAATGGATGAGATAATGACAAAAAATAAGAATCGTTTGTTGTTTAGTGCTGGGCAAGCGATTTTATTTAATGAATAGGCGGTAAGAGCATGAGCGAAAGCAGAGGCCATGTGATTGAAAATCCGGATGCAGGATTGGGTTTTAACCTGGTGGGTTTAAATATAAATAAAGCCCGGCATACTCTTATGCCGGACTTTGATTTTTTGTCGTTATTTAAAACCCAATTTTTTGAAAAGTGCCATTCCGGGGCAAATACCGGTAATTGCAGCAAACAGCAATGCGGCAGCAGGAATGTATAAAAGCCAATGAACGGATTGGTACCCCGATAAATAAATACCGATGGAAATAAGAATAGCCATGGTTAAAAATAACATACGTTGTGCTGTCATTGTTTTATCCCCTGTTTTTTTATTGAGTGAAAACTGTAACGTAGAGTTCAGGGGTGGCGCAACAGAAAAATCCACGAAGTTTTGTTCTTTTGGGCATAATGGTATTGGAATTTTGATGACAGAGCATAAGAATCAGTCATTTATTCCACCCTGGGTTAACACCGCGGGATTGAGCAAGCGCTCCAGTTCTTCTTCCCCCAGATCCGTTTCTTCCATGGCCACTTCGAAAATAGCACGTTTTTCTTTATAGGCTTTTTTGGCGATTGCCGCACCTTTTTCATAGCCAATAACACGATTGAGTGCGGTAACCAGAATCGGATTTTTATCCAGAGCACTCTCTATGTTTTCAATATTCACCGTAAAGTCTTTAATGGCTTTATCGGCTAAAACACGGGCAGCATTGCCCAGCAACGTAATACTTTGCAGTAAATTGTAAGCAATCACGGGTAGCATTACATTTAATTGGAATGTGCCGGACTGGCCAGCAAGGGTGATGCTGGTATGGTTACCCATTACCTGTGCACAGACCATCGCGACGGCTTCAGGAATAACCGGGTTGACCTTGCCCGGCATAATCGAGCTGCCGGGTTGCAATGCTGGCAGGGCAATTTCACCAATACCTGCAAGTGGGCCGGAGTTCATCCAGCGTAGATCGTTTGAAATTTTCATTAATGTGACGGCCAGGGTATTAAGTTGACCACTCATTTCAACGGCACTGTCTTGCGTTGCCAGGCCAACAAATTTGTTGGCCATTGAAGTAAAAGTAATACCCGTTTCAGAATACAATACCTCTGCAACACGTTCACCAAAGTCTTCATGACAATTAATGCCCGTGCCAACGGCAGTGCCACCTTGGGGCAAGGCATGAAGGCGTTCCAGTGAATCTTCAATACGTTCAATACAGATACGAATTTGATCGGCCCAGGCAGTGATTTCCTGTCCCATGGTAATGGGCATGGCATCCATAAGATGGGTTCGGCCGGTTTTTACAACGTGCGCAAGCTGTTGTGCTTTATTATCCAAAGTCTCGGCCAGGTACTTTAACGCCGGTAACAGTTGTTCTGTGATTTCAATCGTTGCACTCACGTGAATGGTTGTTGGAATGACATCGTTGGAACTTTGGCTCATGTTAACGTGATCGTTGGGGTGAATCTCCAACCCCGAGTCACGTGTGGCGGCCGTTGCAATAACTTCATTGGCATTCATATTGGTGCTGGTGCCGGAACCGGTTTGAAATATATCGATAGGAAACTGATTATCATAAATGCCATCTGCCATATCATCGGCCGTGTGTTTTATGGCTTCATAAATTTCTTTACTCATTAGCCCAAGCTTGTAATTGGCACTGGCACAAGCATGTTTGACCAATCCTAGCGCATGAATAAAGCTTGCGGGCATGGGCATACCACTGATAGGAAAGTTGTCAACGGCTCTTTGAGTTTGTGCACCATACAGTGCATCTGCTGGTACTGTCAGTTCGCCCATGCTATCGCTGACTTTACGGGTTGTGTTTGTTTTATTTTTAGCCATTAACCTGTTGTCCTATTTCCATTTTTTGCCAGCTGTGGATTTTTTCTTCAACAACTCGCCAGTTGTCATCCTGTTCGCGTTCCAGCAGGATGTCTTTGTGAATGATATAAGCCTTGCCGTTAGTGGCTATCATTTGTTCCTCTACTTCAAAGCCGAGTCGGCGTTGTTGGTCATTTTTTATACGAATCATTTTATACTTCAAACTATGTAAACGTTTGCACAAAAACTCATTATGTCGTCGGTAGAGCCATTGTTGATAGTTAAGTACATCGACCCCCGGAATACCATAAACATGTACGTGCTTGGAAATAAGTCGCATATGCTCGTTAATATCCTGATTTTTCACTGATAGGCTGATTGCTTCTAGCCAGTCTTCTGCAATGTGTTGTGCCATGCTTTTATAGTCGTTCATTTTTATTTTTTCTTGATTTTATTTATGTTAAATGTGAAATTATTCGTCATTATTCTATTATATATATTTATCTGCCGAGTAGGGGCGAAATACATCGGAATTTATATAAGTTATTGATTTTTATGGTTTTACAGGCTATAAAGGTTGATT
>JALXDW010000247.1 GCA_027070385.1 Chromatiales bacterium | reverse complement strand
TATTGCCCTGGGTGAACAGTTTTTCGGTGGCGACCGTGCGAACACCGGTGCCGACGTTCAGGCCTGAAGGGTTGACGGTATCCTGAGATGATTGCGCACCAACCTGTACCACGTTCTGATAAATTAAATCTGCGAACACAGCGCGGTCACGTTTAAAACCGGTGGTGCTGGCGTTGGCTAGATTATTGGAAATCGTTGCCATACGTGTCTGCTGTGCTTCAAGACCGGTTTTTGCAATCCATAATGCTGAACTCATAATATTTCTCCGCTAACTCTTTAATAAACTGTGTTGATTAATAAGGTGCTTAACTTATTTTTATCATTTCCGCTGAAGCTCTATCGGTGTCTTCAGCGCTTTTCATCATTTTGATGTTTGTTTCATACTGGCGTGCCAGTTCGATCATTCTGACCAGTGTGCCCACCGTGTTTACATTGCTCGATTCAAGTGAGCCGGAAACAACCTGGACACTGGCATCGGCCGCTGCGGCCTTGCCGTTTTTCATATGCATCAAACCATCCGAACCTTTTTCCAGTTGCTTGTTATCCGGATTAACCAGTTTGATGCGATCCAGGATAGCCAGTGAATTTACTGCCTGCCCGATCGGCTGGATGGAGATGGTGCCGTCAGAACCGACTTCCAGTTTTGCATTGGCTGGAATCGATATCGGGCCACCATCACCGATGATGGTCTGGCCTGCGCCATTGGTTAAACGACCGAGGTTGTCGATCTTTAGATCACCGGCGCGGGTATAAGCTTCACTGCCGTCAGCGGCCTGTACGGCAATAAGGCCGTTGCCGCTGATGGCGATATCCAGTTCACGTCCGGTGGTAATGATGCTGCCCTGGGTGTGGTCGACACCGGCGTTTTCTACCGAGGCATAAACGCGGCTCGGTAATCCGGGGCCATATACCTGCTGACTAAGACTGGACTGGAAATCAGCCTTGAAACCGGTGGTGCTGGCATTGGCTAAATTATTTGAATTAATCGACTGCGCTGTCATGGTCTGTTTGGCACCATTCATAGCAATAAAAAGCATGCGATCCATAATAATTATCCTGTCAGTATCTGTCTGCGGGTACGGTTCTGTTATTAATCTTTAATCGTATTAACGAAGATTAATAATGGTTTGTGTAATGGTATCTTCCGCCTGAATGGTCTGTGCATTGGCCTGGAAGTTACGTTGCGCTTCGATCATGCGAACCAGCTGTTCGGTCAGATCGACATTTGAATCTTCCAGTGCGTTTGACTGCACCAGGCCAAGACCGGCTGTTCCGGGTTCACTGACAACCGGTGAGCCGGATGAAAATGTTTCAACCCAGGATGAATCACCGATGGGTTTCAAGCCCTGTTTGTTGGCAAAGTTCGCCAGTACGACCTGTGCAGTAACCTGTGACTGGCCGTTGCTGTAACGTGCAAAAACCACACCGGTATCATCGACATCGACGCCCAGTAACTGGCCGGCGGTATAACCGTCCTGGCTCAACGTGTTGACTGCAAAGTTGCTGCCGTATTGTGTGCTGCTGGATAAGTCGATATTAAAAGACTGTGCGGCTGCGGCGCCGCCACCCGGATTCCATGTAACAGGAATCGATGCGGGCGCATTGAATGAACCATCGCTGTTAAACGTGACAGCT
>JALXDW010000246.1 GCA_027070385.1 Chromatiales bacterium | reverse complement strand
GGTATATTGATGTCGATACAAACTCACCGTCGGCTTATTAGCAATTAAAAACTACAGGATGTCGTTATATTATTATGAAGTTGTTCAGCAGGTTTAATTTCCACCTTTCTTTTTATTCAGTGCTTATCGGTATGGGCTTGCTTGTTCTATCAGCAGGCCATGCAAAAGATCTGTCTCCCCGAAAATTTGAAAATATAAAAGCCATTAACCAGTTCATTCGCCAAATGGTACAAAAACATACCTTCAGACAAACGGAACTGGAAGAACTTTTTCAGAAAGTACGCTTGCACCCCGGTATTATTGAAGCCATTTCACGACCGGCCGAGGCCAAGCCCTGGTATGACTATCGTCCCATTTTTGTTACCCCTTCGCGCATCAACGGTGGTGTTAAATTCTGGCAACAACATAAAGAGCTACTCGAACAAGCCCATACGACCTATGGCGTACCAGCAGAAATTATTACCAGCATCATCGGTGTTGAAACACGTTACGGCCGACATACTGGCCGTTACCCTATTATCGATTCACTCTCTACGCTCGCCTTTGCATACCCCCCCCGCAGCCGCTTTTTCAAAGCAGAACTGGAACAATATTTACTAATGACTCGTGAAGAACGACTGGATCCTCTTACCTTGAAAGGTTCTTATGCCGGTGCAATGGGAATGCCACAATTTATTGCAAGCAGCTTCCGACGCTACGCAGTTGATTTTGACAAATCAGGTCAACGCGATTTATGGAAAAGTGCGGCTGACGCCATTGGCAGCGTTGCCAATTATTTTAAGAAACACCATTGGCACAGTGGAGAGCCCATTGCATCAAGAGTTGAAGTACACGGTGAGCGCTATCGTTTACTGCTTTCCAAAGGAATTAAGCCTGACAAAACACAACAGCAATTACTGGATAACGGTGTCGTTCTACCTGACGGTATTCCTGCAGGTATTAAAGGCCGGTTAATCGCATTTGAAACCAGAACTGGACCGGAATACTGGGTTGTCTGGCATAATTTTTATGTCATTTCACGTTACAACCACAGTGCGCTGTATTCCATGGCTGTTTTTCAATTAAGTGAAAAAATACGTGCGCTGTATCATGAAGACGATAATTAAACAGCCGAATTTATACCATGAAAATTCATTCATCATAGTCTATTATTTGAACATGTATTTTGTAGTCAGAACCACCCACTCTATGGGTATTAAATTATCAATACTCATGCTGGCCACTCTGTTGTTTAGCGGTTGCAGCAGCCCGTCATCACGCTATTCATTAAAACATGATACCGGCCCAGATCGTTATATCAATCATCATGATGTTGCAAATGCAATACCCCGTAACGAACCCAAAAGTAAAGGCGGGAACAAAAATTATCGGGTTAACGGAAAAAGTTATCGGGTTCTAAACTCCAGCACAGGATACAAACAACGCGGGATAGCCTCCTGGTATGGCAAAAAATTTCACGGCCATCGTACTTCAAATGGTGAAATATATGACATGTACCGGATGACAGCTGCTCATAAAACATTACCATTACCCACCTATGTTCGTGTCACGCATCTAAAAAATGGTCGTAGTGTTATTCTCCGAGTCAATGATCGCGGACCTTTCCATCGTAACCGACTCATCGACTTGTCCTATGT
>JALXDW010000245.1:2099-5886 GCA_027070385.1 Chromatiales bacterium | reverse complement strand
CCCATCAACATCGGGCCCAACACTGCTGCAAATTTTCCCAGCATATTATAAAAACCAAAAAACTCTGCTGACTTGGAATGCGGAATAATTCGGGCATAAAATGAGCGACTCAATGATTGAACCCCTCCTTGTACCAGGCCAATACTTATCGCCAGTATATAAAATTCTCTGGCAGAATCCATTCTTGCACCCAGCACCGTAATCACCAGATACACGCTTATAGCAAACAACACGGTTTGTTTGGCGCCAAATTTCTGTCCAAAATAACCAAATAATAAAGCCGATGGAAAACCAACGAACTGGGTAATTAAAATGGCTTTGACCAGATCACTCGAATCCAGACCAAGAGATAAACCATAGGGAATAGCCATGCGTACAATGGTATCGACACCATCAATATAAAACCAGTAAGCAACCAGGAACAGGAACACCACTTTTAATGAACGTATTTCCTTTGCCGTTTGCTTTATTTGCTTTAAACCGGCCACAATATTTATTACATCTGTTGCTGTTTGTTTTACAGGTTCATGAACAAACAACATCACTGGTAAGCTAAAAACAAACCACCACAGAGCAACAGCAACAAATGAAAATTGAATAGCTTCCATTTTGTCAGCAAAACCAAATGTTTCCGGCCATAAACTCATTGCAACAGTGATTGCAAACAACAAACCACCGCCCAAATAACCGAGGGAGTAGCCCAGCGCAGACACTGAATCCAGTCTATCTTTAGCTGCAACATCAACAATCAGGGAATCGTAGAATATATTTGCACCAGCAAAACCAATGCCGGCAAAAACAAAAGCAACACTGGCATAAAACCACTGTCCTTCACCAATAAAAAACAGGCACCCGGTCATCACCATACCGACAAGAGAAAAAGTAACAAGGAAACGTTTTTTCGCCTGACTGGCATCAGCAACAGCACCCAACACAGGTGCAAGTAAAACAATGACAATACTGGAAATGGAATTTGCTGCACCGATTCGTGCTGTACTGGTTACCGCATCCACTCCCACGCTCCAGTACGACTGAAAAAATACCGGATAAAACGCAGTTAATACAACCACCGCAAAAGCAGAATTTGCCCAGTCATAAAAAGCCCAGGATATAACCGATTTGCTGAGATATTGTTTAATTGTTCCTGTCCTTAATTAGTGGTAACCATTTAGACATTCTACATTCAGTATCCTGCTGGTTGGATAATACTGCTGCACTTTAGCTTTTTTCTTTATCAATTATCTGATTAATCAGGACATAATCCGGTTTACCTGAACCTAATAACGGCAGCTTTTTAATAAAATGAATCATGCGAGGAACAGCCAGTTCACTCAGTCCCCGCCCCCTGAATTTTTCCATAATCGCTTTACGATTTAGTCCCTGTTCTTCTGTTACCAGAATTAATTGTTCACCTTTGCGTGCATCAGCTATTGCGATAATAGCATGATTCTTATTTGGCCAGTTTTCAGCAATAAAAAGCTCAACCGCTGCTAACGAAATCATTTCACCCGCAATTTTGGCAAAGCGTTTTGCCCGCCCCAGGATGGTAATAAACCCATCCTCATCAAACTTTACAATATCACCCGTATCATACCAACCTAAACCCGCATCTGTTCGTGGTGGAATAATTTTATGATTAGCTTCGATTGCGTTGCAATAAAGTAAATACCCCAACATAACATTGGGACCTTTCACAGACAATCGTCCACCCTCTTCAACACCCGGGACTTTGTCAAGATGATACTCAATGCCCGGTAATAAACGCCCTACTGTCCCCTTCCGATGATCCATTGCAGTATTGGTACTTAACGCTGGACTGGTTTCTGTTGTGCCATAGCCTTCAAACACACGCACACCAAATTTATCACTCCAAAGTTGGCGGGTAGAGTCCTTTAATTTTTCTGCCCCGGCAAAAACATAGCGTATACTGTAAAAATCATAGGGATGAGCAAACCGCCCATAATTAGCCAAAAAAGTATTGGTGCCAAACATAATAGTTGCACCGATGTCATAGGCAATTTCAGGAATAATACGATAATGCAACGGACTGGGATATAAAAATACTTTCATCCCGGATATAAGTGGAATCAATGTGCCGGCAGTCAAACCAAAAGAATGAAATAGTGGTAATGCATTTAAAATTTTGTCTTGTGCATTAAAATCCACCCGCGTACTCATTTGAATCCCGTTGGCAAGTAAATTACTGTGGGACAACACAACCCCTTTTGCAACACCTTCTGAACCAGAAGTAAATAACACAACAGCAGGGGAATGCGGTTCACGATCCGGCAAGCGTTTCATATAGGCGGTTTTAGGAAAACGTGCAGAGAGTAAGCTCATTATTTTTTTAAATGTCGATATTTTATTCACAATATCTTCCAGATAGTAAACCGTCAGCTGTTGCTGCAACTTTTCGATAACCGGATTTAGCTTGGCATAGTTAACAAAACGTCTGGATGTATAAACTATTTTGACATTTGCTGTTATACAGGCATTTTGCATGGCTTGCGCACCAGCTGAAAAATTCAACATTACCGGAATACGCCCATGTACGTGCAAGGCGAAGAAGGTAACCAGTGTGTTCACCATATTCGGTAGTAATATACCGACATATTCATTTGCATTGCTATGTGGTTTTAATACATCACCTAATAATATAGAGTGATGTATTAGCTTGTGATATGAGACGGGGTGGCGTTCAATATCTTCAGCAATAATATGCTTGCGCCCATGTATCTTTTTCGCGTCCAACAATGCCTGAAACAGGGTTCGTTTATAATTACTGGTGGAAAAAATAACCTCATTCATAATATCCGTTAATAATTGCCCTGCAAAATGCCGTCTTTCACGGCCACGAATACTATCCGGTGCTTTTAACTTGCGAGGTGCTAATAAGGTAATCGTAATTTTGGGAAACCAACGTAAACGGATAATGCCGCGTAATCTTGAAAAAGGCGTATACTGCGCGCCATCAATGCGAATCGGTAAAACGTCTGCATCAGAACGATCGGCGACCAGCCCCGGGCCATTATAAATTTTCATTAATGCACCCGTTGTTGTAATACGACCCTCGGGGAAAATAACCACCCGGTTATCTTCTTTTAAATATTTTATAAGTGATTTCAGTGAAAAGGGGTTGGTTGGATCCATCACAAATAATTTAAGACGGGAACGAAAGGGAGCCATAAACCAACGGTTCATAATGCGAGTATGAATTGCAAAACTGATATCTTCCGGTAAAAAACAATACAACAGAGCGGCATCAAGAAATGATGTATGATTGGCAACAATCATTGTTCGCTTGCTGGATTGATAAAAATAATCCAGCCCTTTGACTTCTACCCGATAAAAAAATTTCAACAATCTTCGCAGTATTGCTGCCACCACTGATTTCCCCTTGTGACTTGTATACCTTTATATCGTATTAGCCAAATATTGCAATACAGAGGGTTTATTTTTTACTATCCGGCCCGATACACATGAAGGTAAACAGGGGATAAAGCCGATTATCGTTGTCTTGCTCGCCACTTGCGAAAATAAGCCCGACGCTCAGAACGTGGCATTGAGCGCAATTTACTCCGTTCAGCAGGCGAAAGTCGTTGCAAAAATTGTTTTCGTTGATGTTGCCTTTCAATAACACGTTGTTTAAACCGTTGACGCTGCTGCGGAGTCATGCGTTCCCAACGTTCCCGTAAAGCGCGACGTTTTTCTTTAGGTAAACGTTGAAACCATTGCATTTTTTTACGGATAGCCTGCTGTTTTTCCACTGGCAGGGATTTAAAATACT
>JALXDW010000245.1:1350-2089 GCA_027070385.1 Chromatiales bacterium | reverse complement strand
TCTTGATTCGTTGACGTAATTCAGGAGCCATATTTTTCCAGCGTTTTAATCGCTCTTTTGCACGTTTTCTTTCAGTTGGGTCCATTTTTTGCCAGCGTGCGGCTCCGTTTAATAAACGCTGCTTACGTTTTAGACTCAATTCAGGCCATTTGTCTGCAACCGGTTTTAATATTTTTTGTTGTGTGGCGGTTAAAGATTCCCAGCTAAGCTCTGTATTGTCAGTATTATCATCGGCCATCAATGGCGTTGCTGTTAGCAGCATGCCAATAATACAATAATATAATAATTTCAAAACCATCTTACTCACTGACATTCTCACTTGCTTGTCTTTGCGATTCCATACTCATTTCATTGTTTATTTCATTCTCAAGCCAGTTCTGATCTTGTTCCTCAAACTGACCCAACATTTCCAATAATTCTATTGATGGACTGTTGTTATCGCTGTCACTTTGCTGTTCATCAGCAGTAACATAACCACTGTCAATGACTAGCAATAGCATCAACAAAACAGTCTTAGCCTGTTTGTACCTCGCTCTCAACCAACCATTGATAAAATTCCAGATCATTATATAGCTCAATATTTTCAAGTGTTGCCGCCAGTTCCATATCGTCGCTGACTGTCAGGCTATTACTTTGCCACAGACCTGACTGAATGAAAACACCCAAAATAATCGAAGCGGTTAATGCAACACCCATTGCTGGCAGCCAGCTTTTCCAGCCTTGCTGTTCTGACTCCAGT
>JALXDW010000245.1:0-1340 GCA_027070385.1 Chromatiales bacterium | reverse complement strand
TCTTACATTAAACAGTTTTTCTGTAATATCCGAGTCCAGAGTATCAACCGTTTTTTCAAGTAACTGCTGACTTTGATTTAAAAAGTCACTGTCTGTTTGTGTGTTTTTATTCACCATAATAGTCATCCAGTTGAGATCTCAGAGCATGTATTGCTCTTGAATAATGGGTTTTAACACTGCCTTGCGAAATATTCATTGCTGCAGCTGTTTGCCGGGTATCCAAGCCTTCCCAACAGCGCAATAAAAAAGACTGCTGCTGCCGGACAGGTAGCTTGTTCAATGCCGAGACTAATGCCTGCATTGCTTTGTCCTGTTGATTTTGTTCAACCGTTGGGTTTTCTCGTACATTCACTGCCTGCGACATGGCTTGTGATTCCCAGTCAGGCTCCATTTCATTATCCAGGTCGCTTGTGGTTGAAAACCACTGCCTGAATTTGTTGCGTACTGACTGTCGGCGATACCAATCACGTATGGTATTTTGTACTATTCGATAAAATAACGGTGGCCACTCTGTATGCAAACGTTGCGCATATTTTTTTACCAATGTCATCATTGCATCCTGAACAATATCCAGTGCGTCTTCTTTATTACTTGTTGCAATATAAGCCATACGGTATGCCCGCTTTTCTACACTCGCCAAAAAAGCGTCCAGACTTTTGTGGCAGACTTCTTGTTCATTCTCCTGATTTAACGACGTTGCGTTTTCAGATAATAATGGCGGATGACTTTTAGGCATAAGCGACTATCATAACGTTTACTTTCTGTTTCAGGTAGCCTTCTGCAGTAGCCCGACCATTTTGAACACAATGCCAGTCCTGAGACAGGTTTCAGAACTGGCATAATCTTATAATCCCTGTTTTATCAATGACTGTACATCTTAATTTCGGTGACGATCAATGCGCTTATGTATACGTTGTCCTTTTCTGTCAAGCCGGTGGTTAATACGATCACCTCGACGATCCAGGCGGGCATTAATTCTGTCACCACGTCTATCTAAACGCTGTTCAATTCTGTCACCGCGTTTATCCAGACGATTTGCCAGACGCTCATTACCCCGCTCTGCAGCGCGCTCTGCTCTACGATCAAGACGCGCATTGATGCGTTCACCACGATTGTCCAGACGTTGATCAATTCGATCACCCCGTTTATCAAGGCGCTGCTCAATACGATCACCACGATTATCCAGACGATTTTCGATACGCTCACCAAGATCATCCGCCAAAACCGTATTTGAAAATAAAATAACTGCTGTTGATATTAAGAATGTTGATTTCATTATCTTTTCCTTTTGTTTTTTACGGGTTCAACACCTTCTAATGAAATGAAAATTTGTTCTACCG
>JALXDW010000244.1 GCA_027070385.1 Chromatiales bacterium | reverse complement strand
CCGTAAAGATCGTGCATCTATTTTGTTTATCTCGCCAATGGTGCGAACTGTTGGGCCATACACACAAATATACGCACCGATAGAAAATGAAAATGTATACACCAATAATTGGACCGGCCCCTACTATGGTTTCCAACGAGTAATCGATACTTTCAGAATGACAAACCAGCCGCGCCGAATAAAACCCATTGATATTTATTACCATTTTTACTCCGGTTCCAAACCGGCTGCCTTAACAGCTCTGACAAACAGCTATAACTGGAGTATTCAACAGGAAATATTCCCGGTTTATATCAGTGAATATGTAACAAAAGTCCGTGAGTTCAGAAATATTGTCGTGGCAAGAGATTTACAGGGAAGACTGTATTACTCCGGTATGCAGCATTTAAAAACGTTACGTTCCTTTAGTAAAAGGCACTGGCCCTCTATTCAAAACTCCCTAAATGTTGCCGGCTACAGAAAACTTCATGATGCAACCTACATCAGTCTGGCTGCAGGCAAAATAACCCGACTGAATATGTCACCGCTGCAAAAGCCTGAAATATATTTATTACAGAGCAATGGACGTATCAACCAATGGCAACAGCGTGGAAAAGATATTTTCATAAGCCTGTCTTCAGCCTTACCCTTGATGATAGAAATAGCTGCTCAACACAAACAGTGCCGCTTATTCGGCGCAAAACATACTGTCCGGCAAACCTCAATGGGCTGGCGTTTTAAACTAGCTGCAAAGAAAATAAGCAATGCAAGAATCCACTGCCAATAAACGCGAACAACTTATTTCTGTTCCAGCAGTCATATTGCTGGGTGTTGTGATTGTTATGTTGCTGGTCTTGCTCTTTCCTCGTAAAGGCACCTTTGAAGATCAACGTTACATTAAAAACCCTGATCAACTTTCTATTGCATATTTAAAAACAATTTTAAAATTGCAACCCGACAACATTCCATTACGTTTGACTCTTGCCCAACAATATATTGCAATCAGCAAATGGCAACAAGCAAAGCAGTTAATTGATAACTTTAACTTTCAGAATGCCAACGATAAGGTGCTTGCCGATATTATCAATCTGCAAGCGCATACCATTCAGTACGCCTCTACAAAAAAGGACGATCCTGCTCGCTTTAAAATTCTGGCTAAAACCCGTGATATATTGGCCCGCATGGATATTAGCCACTTTAATCCTGCTCAATTACAAACACTGGCAAAAATTGCACTAAGCCTTAACCGTCCGGCAATTGCAGCCAATATCTATCAACAGTTAGCCAGCCAAGATGTAAAAAATCCGGCTAAATGGTGGGCTTTGGCCGGAAAGTGGGCCAGAGCATCCTCACAAAATAAATTGGCACGTTTATATTATCTAAATGCATACAAAGCATCCGCAGACAAAAAAACAGCGGCCAAATATGCCGGCTTGTCTGTTATTACAACCATCGAAGCGAACCAGCAACAGTTGGCGGTTGAGTCATTAAATGAATATTTACGCGTATTTCCTGATAATAAATATTTTCTGGAATCTATCGTTGCAGCTTATAAAGCACTGGGTGATCTTCAAAAAGCCGCCCACTGGAACCGGTTATTATGGAAAAGCCAGGGACAAAATAATGAAAAAATTATTTTAAACCAGATAGAGCTGGAACT
>JALXDW010000243.1 GCA_027070385.1 Chromatiales bacterium | reverse complement strand
GGTCTCGGTATCGTATTTTTGTACATCTTTTACGGGTTGAGTCGGTATGCGGGTGACGGCAGCCGTGTGAGTGAGAGCAGGGTAAGTGGCATCTCCCGTTATGGGGGGATGTGGCTTAACAGATACTTGAGGGGCGGCGGATGTATCTGTGGTATTATTTTTGTCAGAGTCTGCATTTTGGGGCAGGCTGCATGCTGTTGTTAAAAGGCAACAGAATAAAATGAGAAGTTTTGGCATGTTTTTGTTATTAATCTTTAATGACTTAGCGGGGTATTTTACTCGAGCATGACAGATCATAGAAGAGTTAGATAGCGATTCAGTCCACTTATTTAACATTTACACCACAATCGGCATAGGCTAGTTTGACTCTTTGGATGAATGCAATACTATATTAGATGTTCAACTTTAACTGATAACTGTAACTGATTGTTTATAATGGAAAAATCAAGATTCTTCTGGGATAGAAATTTATTTAAAGGTTGCCCGCCTTTCCCAAAAGCATGGCGTTGTTTGCGTGAGTGGTATCAATCACCTTTTGGTCTGTATCTTGATAAGCTTGAGCAGCAACAGCTGGATGAGATTTTGCCCAACTTGTTCGGCTATCATATTGGCCAAATTGGCCTGACTGGAGAACAGGATTTACTACGCTCTAGCCGCATATCCCATC
Source organism: Chromatiales bacterium (assembly GCA_027070385.1). Lineage (GTDB taxonomy): Bacteria > Pseudomonadota > Gammaproteobacteria > UBA6429 > Thiohalophilaceae > SZUA-37. Next base: position 5,225 of record JALXDW010000243.1, on the reverse strand, counting down.
ATTTTGTGACCGATTTTCTTGCCGAGGAGCCTTTAAATCGTGCCGGCTTTAAAACCTTGCCTGATCGATTACCACTGGCATCCGACTCTGTTGATGTTTTAGTGTTACCGCATGTGCTGGCGTTCTGTGAAGCACCTCACGATGTTTTGCGGGAAGTGGATCGTGCATTGATTTCAGAAGGGCATGTGGTCATTTTGGGGTTTAACCCTTTCAGTTTATTTGCGCTGTGGCGTATTTTTTTTATTGGCCAGAGACGTGTCCCCTGGTGTGGGCGTTTTTTTTCAAGTTCCCGGCTAAAAGATTGGTTAGCATTATTGGGTTTTGATGTGGTGGTGACTCATTATTATAATTACCGACCTCCGGTACAACATCCAGGCTTGATGCAGCGACTCGAGTTTTTGGAAGTTATTCTGAGTAAGTTGTTGCGAATTTTTGGCGGTGGCTATGTTATTGTAGCGCGTAAGCGTACCGTTACTCTGACACCAATACGCACACGTTGGCATGCCAAGAAGGTGGTCGCCGGTCTGGTTGAACCGATGATGCCACATGATCATGATATAAAGTTAAAAAATAAAGAAGAATTAAAAGAATGACCGAGACAGTTGAAATTTTTACAGACGGTGCTTGTCGAGGTAACCCGGGACCTGGCGGTTGGGGGGTATTACTGCGTTACGCTGATAAGGAAAAAACCTTGTACGGTGGAGAACCGCAAACAACCAATAACAGAATGGAATTAATGGCGGCAATTAAAGGTTTGCAGGCCATTACCCGTCCTGCAAAAATCATACTGACAACAGATTCAAAATATGTGATGCAGGGGATAACCGAATGGATAGTCAACTGGAAGAAACGGGGTTGGAAAACGGCAAATAAAAAACCGGTAAAAAATGTCGACCTTTGGCAGTCACTGGATAATGAAATTCAGCAACATGATATTGAATGGAAATGGGTGAAAGGGCATTCTGGTCACCGTGAGAATGAAATTGCAGATCAACTGGCAAATAAAGGGATTGATGAACTTTGACAGTAAGGTTTAAACCATTTATTTAAGAGAACACTATGCGCAGAATTGTATTAGATACAGAAACAACCGGTCTGGAAACCTCTCAAGGTCATCGTATTATAGAAATTGGTTGTGTTGAACTGGTTAACCGTCGTTTAACCCATAACAATTTTCATCAATATATTAACCCCGAGCGGGATATTGACGAAGGTGCACAGGAAGTTCATGGAATAACGCTTGAGTTTCTAAATGATAAACCAGTGATGGCGGATGTTATTGAAGATTTTGTTAATTATATTCGTGGTGCAGAACTGATTATTCATAATGCTCCCTTTGACGTCGGTTTCTTGAATCATGAATTTCAGATATATGCAAAAGCAACCGGTACGAAAGCCTGGAAGATAGAAGAACTTTGTAGCGTACTGGATACGCTTGCGCTTGCACGCAATATGCACCCGGGGCAAAAAAATAGCCTGGATGCTTTATGCAAGCGTTATCATATTGATAATTCATCACGCACTTTACATGGTGCTTTACTGGATGCGGAGATTCTTGCAGATACCTATCTGGCGATGACAGGTGGGCAAGGCAGTCTTTCGCTTAACAGTGAAGATGAATCCATAAATGGAATAACGACTATTACACAGGAGAAAGTATCTTCAGACAGGCCTGGGTTAAAAGTGATTCGAGCGAACATCGAGGAGCTGGAAGCACATCAGAAGCGTTTAAACGATCTGGATAAGGCAAGTGGCGGGCAGTGTATCTGGAACCAGCAATAAAGTTTATTTGGGGGATAGCTGCTCTGGACGTAATTTAGGTGCAAAGAATTCATCAGCATCGTCAATATCAATATCTTCATATTTATCATTGATTAAAGGTAATTCTGAATCATTCCATCCACGCAGCCCGGTTTTAAGTGAAACAACTTTCTCGTAACCCATTTGTTGCATTACATCGGCAGCAAAAATACTGCGATTACCTGAACGGCAAATAACGACAACATCCTTTTTACGTGCTTCGACAAGTTCGGGTATGGTGTCATCAAAGTCATACTCACAGGATGTTTCCAGAATGCCTCGAGGTACATTGATCGAATTATATATATGCATGGCTTTGAATTCGTCAGGTTCACGTACATCAATAAGCAGGGGTTTATCATCCTGTTTAAGCATCTCTTCCAGATCCCAGGGGAAGATCTCATTGACTCGTTCCAGACATTCCTGGATTAATTGACTGAATTTTTTCATATGTGTTCTTCTTTAATTTGTTTCTTCTGAACTTTTATTTAAACCATGCTGCACTGCCATGACAGCTGCTTCAACTCTTGAATGTACTTCCAGCTTTCGTAAAATCGCTTTAACATGTAATTTTACGGTACCATCCGAAATCCCGAGATTTCTAGCAATGCCTTTATTACTTAAACCTTCAGCGAGTAAGCCGAGAATTTCTGTTTCACGTGGTGTGAGACCAGTAAAAGGACTATTGGTGGGTTCCTCTTTTGTTTCTGTTTTACCCTGAACCGCTTTTGCAAGTATAGGAGCAAGATCCGGTGCGACGACTGTTTTGCCATTGACAATATCACGTAGTGCTATCACTAGCTCATCCGGTTCCATGTCTTTTAACAGGTAGCCTTGCGCACCATTTTTAAGTGACTCAACCAGATCTGTTTCATCTGTACTTGTCGTTAGCATCACAACGGGAAGGCTATCATAAGCACTGCGTAATAATTTAAGTACACCGAGCCCATCAATACCTGGCATCCGCATATCGAGTAAAACAATATCCGGTTGTAATTTTTTTACCAGTTCAACACTGTCAATACCAGTATTAACCGAAGCCAGTATTTCTATACCACGTGTTGAGAGCAAACCTTCCAGTCCCACACGGAATAAAGTGTGATCATCAATCAATAAGACTTTTAAACTCATTCTTTATCCTTGGGGTTTGTTGCAATCGAGGGAGGGGTTACCAGTACACGGGCACCGGTTTCATCAATGCTATCATTCAGGTTTTGTTGATTAAACGTTAAAATTGTTCGGGTTCCTTCACCCAGTTCACTTTCAATTTTGAAAGTACCACCAATACGTTTGGCTCGTTCATCCATAATACTGAGGCCAAGATGATCGCCTGAAACTCGATCTGACTCGGGTGGAATATCCATACCGACACCATCATCTTCAATTAAAATGCTGCATTCCCCTTGTACGGTACTGCGCATAATAACACGAACGGCATGTGCCTGGCTGTGCTTGCTGATATTATTCAGTGATTCCTGAATAATGCGTAAAGCCTGCACTTCAATATTGGGGGACAGGCTGAGTACATTCCATTCTTTTTGTAAAAAGATAGCAATGTCATTCTGATATTTGAATCGCTCAATCAGGTGTTCAACTGCTGGAACCAGACCACGTTTGTCTATTGGTGCTCTAAAGTGGGTAATCAGTTCGCGCAATTCAAGATAGGCTTCATCCAGGTTGTTTTCAATTTTTTCAAGTTCATGCCAGATAGAGGGTTCTTCACCAAGGCGTATCTTCTCATCAAGTACTCGAACCTGAAAGCGCAAGCTGGCCAGTGTTTGTGCAAGAGAATCGTGCAGTTCATGTGCCAGACGGTTCCGTTCTTCCATGATTGCAAAACGGTTAGCTTCGTCATCGGAGCGTGCTTTGTCAATGGCCATACCTAAATGGCGGCCGATACTGGTTAACAGATCTTCGATATCTTCCGGTTCGGCAAAGTCTTCCGAGTCGACAAACAGATTATATACACCGAGCGTTTTATCTCTGTATTGAAGAGGGACGGCAATCATATGCACATTATCAACATCAAAAAACTGGCGCCCGATAATTTTATCACATTGTGTGATATTTTTTTGAAACAACACATTACCATCCCGGTATGCTGTACCACATAAGCAGTGTTCTGAAGGAATAAGTTGCTCTCGCTCCATCAGGTCTTCATCAAAGCCCAGGCTGGCAACAAGACGCATTTGATTATCATCGGTGATTAACCTGACGACGGCAGCACGGGCATTAACCACGTCTTTGAGCCCATGTAGAAAACGGGTGAGCAGGTCGTCAAGGTTGCGGGAAACATTAATGCTGGCTGCAACGTCGTAAACAATTTCCAGCGAATGTGATTTACGTTCAATGTGTTCTGTTTGCTTTTTTACCTGACTTTGCATGTCCAATGTCAGATTTTCGATTTGATCACCCAACTCGTTAATATTTTTTGCGAGAGTATTAAAGTCACCGGGTAAATATTCAGGCAGGCGGGTTGATAATTTACCTGCATTGATATCTATTGCCCATGATTTTAATTGTGATAAAGGCAGTAACAAACGTTCCTGTATCTTTTGATAGAGAATAATAAGTGTGGTTAGAGCCAGTATAACCAGCCCGAGTATGCTGATTAATTTAGTGATTGTGACCGGACTAAGAACCCATAAAGATGTTGCGCCTAGTGCAATAACGATAAAGGCTAAAACAAGCATTGGCACGCATAATGGACTCTTCCAAAAACGAAGATTTTTGACAGATGTATCTTTCTGACAAAGCAGTGGCTCTTCGGAATGGTGAGTGGGTGAGTTCATTATATATCAACAGTGTACTACAGATTATGCTCTGAGTTGTTGTCTTCTGCGGTATAGCTTGGATCATTCGGGTTTTTGAAAATAAAATGTTCTTCGCCATTGTCCAGTTGTACAAAATCCATTTCGGTTCCGTTCAGTAACGGCATACTTTGTGGTGCGATTAGAATTGTAATATCGTGTGATTTAAAGGCTAAGTCCTCTTCTTTGGTTGTTTCCTCGAAACCTACGCCATAATGAAAACTGCCATCGACATTTTTTTTGGCGGCAACACGTAATGGCAGCCCTTCGCTCTGGCTTTGTTTTGCTGATTCTTTAATTTGTTTTGCTGCGGCTTCACTGATTGTAAACATAATTAACCTCTTTTAGCTGTATTTTTGATTTGTGATACAAAGCGAATGAAACGTTGTGTCCAATGGTGCCTGGATGTATCACGTAAATGTGTATAGTTTGCAAGTAAATTTTTGTATATGAGCCCATCATTCTTACCATTTATACCCGTACCACGTTTAATGTTATAGGCATACTTTAAATCGGGGTCAATATTATAGAGTGCTGAGTAATGAAATTCATGTGCCGGGATGATTTGTTCAGTCATTTTATCCGGCCACAGTGCGTCCTCGGTTTCCTGTAATT
>JALXDW010000242.1 GCA_027070385.1 Chromatiales bacterium | reverse complement strand
CGGTTATTAGTGTCGACCGCGAAGAGTATCAGGACAAGTATCAGGTGGGTTTTCGGCCAAAAAACATGATTGAGTACGATGCCCGTGGTACCGATATTGAGGTTTTGGCACCAGGGGGCGGCCATGCCATACAAACCGGCACCAGCTTTGCCACGCCCCATGTGTCCGGCATGGTGGCCTTGATGTTACAAATTTACCCAGAATTAACTGCTACGGAAGCAAAAGCCATGCTTAAAGCCATGGCGATAAAAAAATCCTGATAATTGGCTGAATTTAGCATCATATGTTTTAAGGTCGTCAATATCTTCACTGAATAAAGACGGAAAGCAAATTTTATAACTGTTAAATTATGAAAACATATTATAAAGACGTACTAAGATTTTTCACGCGCTATATTGTTCCGACTCTGTCTGCGCATAAAGCACAGGTTGTTATCAGTATATTACTGTTGTTTTTATCAACCGGCTTATTAATCCTTGCTATGGAATTGTCGCGTTTGTTAATTCAGGGAATACAGCAGACATTAGGGCAGCATTGGCTAGTCGAACAACTTGGTATTTTTCCCATTGATAGTAGCCCTACCGTGATTCTGGCCGAGATTGGTTTTCTGTGTGTTCTGGTATTTAGTATAGCCAGTCTGGTGTCTTATTATCGTGACATACATTTTGAAGAAATTGCTTTGCGACTGACAGTCAGTTTGCGTAAGAAGCTGTTCGAGCATTTACTTAAAACCAGAGTTTCATTTTTTAAAAATTATGAATCATCGGTTCTGGTTAAAAGAATGATTGCCGACCTGGCTAATATACGAATGATCTTGGTTGAAGCATTGATGTTACGCAGTGCCGATGCCCTTTTATTTATTGGCTTGTTATTTTACATGCTGTCACTTAACGGGTTTTTGACTGCCATTAGTCTGGGGCTTGTTGCATTGTATTTTGCAATCGCTGAAATATCAGCAAGATGGATTGGTCCGGGTTTGCATCGTTCTGATCTCTCAAGTGAGAATATGACATCGCATTTGAATCAGTCTTTTCAACGTGTTTTAGATATCAAATCGAATCAACGTGAGTCACATGAAAAACAATCCTTTGATGAGCTGGCCGAATCAGATTATCGTATCAGAAAGAAAACAATCAGCTTTTTAATGCTGGATCGTTCGGTAACCGGTTGGCTTTCCTTTATTCTACCCATTTTGGTCACTATTGCGGGTGGTTTTTTTGTTTTAAATAACACCATGCGACTGGATCAGGTGTTAGTCTTTGTTGCAGTTATTAATATGTTAACGAATTCGGTTGATAAGTTAACCGAAATCCCAATGATAATTTCCCGTACACATGTTTCTGTTCGGAATGTGGATGAGTTATTTTCCTTACCCGAAGAAATAGTTTCCAACGAGACAAGGGAACTAGTCGGAATTCCTGAGCATAAAAACAATTCCCCAGCTATTTTAATAAAAGAGTTTAGCCGGCCATTATCTGAAAATCATATACTTGAAATTGATCACCTTGAGATCAAACAAGGTGAGAAAGTTGCTGTTATAGGGCCCAGTGGCTGTGGTAAGAGTTGCCTTTTTTCCAGCATTCTGAAATTTGATGAAGAATATTCTGGTTTTATTAAAATCTTTGGGCTTGAGGTTCTTGAAAGTGGTGTTAATACGGTGCGAAGCAATATTGCCTATATGCACCAGCATTCAATGGTTCTGCCAAATAATATTGAGTCGAATATTATTTATTCCCGGCTTGATACACCGGTTGATAACGACTTGATTAAAAATATTCTGAATACCGTTGAGTTAGGAGAGTTACTTGATTTGCAGGAAGGTGAACGTGACCCTGCTGTTCTTTCAGGGGGGCAAAAGCGTCGATTATGTCTGGCCAGGGCTTTATACCGTAACAGTCCATTGTTATTACTTGATGAACCATTAACCGGAGTGTCTCCATCGGTAAGTCGGAATATTATTCGGCAACTTGTGCTGCGTTCTGAAACATTGGTAATGGTGACACATCAATATGAAGATCTTGACAGATTTGACCGGGTTATTCTGATGAACATCAAAGAGACTGCGTCTGAACGTATTACATTTATTGAAGCACAAGGTACACACGAAAATTTAATGAAAGAAAATGAAAATTATAGAAAGGTGCTGGCCAATGCGTCATAACACAGAGTTTGGAAAAGAATTGGCAACACTGTACCTGTCAGTAACTGATTTTTGTAACCTGCAATGTGATTATTGCAGTGCCACTGCTGGTCCGGATAAAGAGCAATACCTTGATGAGAACCAGGCGCTGGAAACAGTGACTCAATGGTTAAAAAAATTAAAACAGCCTTTTGCCCAGCTTATTTTTACAGGTGGTGAAGCAGTATTTTGGGGTTATGAAAAACTGGACAGAGTTTGTGAACAGGTATATCAACTGGCCAAATTCATGAAAATAAATATTCATATAGGTATTCAGTCTAATGGTACTGTTGCTTCTGCAAAGTTTATAGCATTTTGTAAACGCTGGAATGTTGAGCCCAGTTTCAGTCTGGATGGTATGCCAAGCCTCAGTGACCAGCATCGAGGTTTGGGTGAAAAAGTTTTGCGTAATCTGAAAAAATTACAGGCTGAGAATATTCAGTTTGGTTTAATCATATGTCTGACACGAGAGGTTGCCGATAACATTGAGCAAATTCTGGATTTCCTGGAAGATAATAATTTTTATAAAGTACGCGTTAATGTTGTTGGTTCTCCTCCTGATGGTAATGACTTTGATAATGTCAAAGCAGAAGATATATTTCGGGTAAAAAAGGCACTGTACCAGCGTAGTCAGCAAGCCGGCACTCAAGTATTAAAAGAATATAATACTACGCGTCAAATATTATGGTTTGACCAGTTTTTGCGAGGCATTAAACCAGCGAAAGGCCATTGTGAGAATTATAACTGTGAGGCAGGTCAGAAAGTTGCTGTTATTAATCCGGATGGTCGTTGGGGGATGTGTGTAGAAAAAAGTATGACGGATGGCTTGCCGGTATACGACACGGGAAAAAACATGGAAGTGGGCGCCGGCATTTTCTGGAGTAAACAACAATTATGGAATCAATGTTCAACTTGCCCGGCACGCCCGATTTGTGATCATGGTTGTATTGCTTACCACAAAGGGAAACATGAAAGTTTCAGGGAAGAATGCAAGGCTAATCAGAAGTTCTGGAAATTTCTGCTGCAGATAAGGTTGCTGCAACAGTCCTGCCCGAAGTTAGTATCCAGTACAAACTTCGGACAGGTTTAAACAACCTTTTTCAAATAAAACGAGGAAATTAAAATGCAAAAAAATCTTGAAGATGCTCTTAACTGGATTATGTCGAATGAAGAAAATATCAAGGCTTTCCGTGCAGACATTAATGTTATTAAAGCGCAATTCCCTGATTTGAGTGATGATGATATGACGGTTTTAAAATCTGTCCATGAAAAGGGAATGGATGCCGAAGGCCTGGAAGATACTGAACTGGGTGATGTTGTTGGGCAACGTAGTTATGGCTGGTCAAAACCAAGCTCCGGTTATTAATCAGACCAATATTTATCAATCATTTTATCAGGATGTATATAAAACCATACATCCTGATAATTACAGATTTATAAAACAAGGTCTTGAGATATTGGTTTAAATAATGATGAATAGTAAGCAGAAAAAACGTATTTTGCTCTGTGTTCCTAATGTTGGGCGCAGACCCATTAATACTCATCGCCTGTTTACTCTGGGGTTGCTGTATTTGCGTAATGCCTGTGTGCAAGCACACTGGGATTGTGTTTTGTTGGATGCCTATTTTGATAATTTGTCACGAACTGAAACTATTGAACGGATTAAAAAATCCGGCAAATTTGATGTGATTGGATTTACTTTGAACGACGATGCAATGCTGAATGAGTCCGAAGCAATTTGTACCGGTTTGAAAACAGATGCAGTGATAATTGCAGGCGGTGTTTATGCAACACGTATGGCCGATTCTATTTTGTCAAAATCAGAAACCTTTTCTCATATTTTTAAAGGTGAGGCTGAAGAAACATTAAAACAGTTTCTTTTTAATTTTGCTTCATCCATTCATTGTATCACGGGGATTGTCAGTCGTTATACTGTTGCTAATGCTGCGCGTATATCAAAACGGATTGCAGCCAATCTGGACGACCTGGGTGGTTGGCATTATCGGGATATTCCTCAAAAGATAGCTGCGGGCGAATATAGTCTGGTGACAAGTCGGGGTTGTACTGCACGCTGTAATTATTGTGTCATAGGCCCGCACTGGTCTCGCTATGGTTTATGGCGGGGACACAGTGCCGAATGGATATTTGATAAATTTGTTGAACTGCAAGACGCTGCTGCAACCTGCATCAATATTGTTGACGATCAATTTGTTGGTTCTGAAGAATCTATTCAGCGGGCATATCGTTTGGCAGCGTTATTGATACAAAATAATATTTTCATTCCTTTTGTTATTATGGTGCGAGCCGAAACGGTCAATAATGAGCCTGGAGTTTTCAGAGCACTCGCCCAAGCTGGATTACAAACTGTTTTTATCGGTCTTGAATCTGGCGACAACGAGGTTCTTCAACTAATGAATAAGGAAACATCTGCCGAGGAAGGCCGTCAAGCGGTTGCTACATTATCAGAAATGGGTATTGCTGTTAGTAGTGGAACCATTATCTTTCACCCATGGGCAACTCTCAAAACACTCAAAACAGATATTTCATATTTTAGAAAGTTGATTAAACAGCATGATAACTTCGATTTTTATGGATTAAATGAAATGGATTTACTGAATGGAACACTCGTGAGTAAAATGTTCCATGCAGATACTCTTTCCTGGCGTACTGACTGGCAGTGTCAAGAGCTTGAAGCAGACATTATTTATCAGAACTGGTTAAAGGTTCAGGTAAGGTTTTTGTTCCCTTTTCTGGAACAATTAAATGAAACGCAAGAGAAAGATATCTGGCGTGATTGTTGTGTCTGGATGTTGGATGCAGTTGAATATCTTGTGAATGCCCTGGAAGCGGGTGATATTAACAGTGCTTTCTTTCGTATCAGCCTGGAAATGGATTTATTATCCTTGCGTGTTAATACTCGGGATTCAGACAATGTATTAGCATTAAAACAACAAACTGATTATTCTCAGTCTGTTATTGAAAGGTGTTTTAAATAATATGAATATGAACAGAAATCTTCACTTAATGAAGATAAAGGATTCCCCGCAGTTGAATCCCAATAATTTGTTACGCCAGCAAGGCATGGTAAAGCCACCAAGTTTTACAGAGGATTATTATCCTGTTGAATTAAAACAACTGCTTGAAGATGATTTGCATAGTGCACAGTTAACGATTGAACCCAGTTATTTTTGCAATCTTCATTGCCAATTTTGTGAATTGCCGGTTAATTCCCGAGTGCAGTTAAACTGGGACAGGCTGCATCCTGTTGTCCAGTTATTACGGCTTGGTGGATTGCGTTGGGTTGTGTTAGCCGGTGGTGAGCCAGGTATTGCAGCCGATACTATCAGAATATTGGAAGATCTTGGTGCATTGGGTATGCGTGTGTCGATGTTAACCCACGGCATGTGGGCAACGAATAAAACATATCTGGATAAAATGATTGCCGCAGGTTTAAGTGAAGTTAATATGAGTATTAAGTCGGTGAGTAATAAGCAATTCAAGCTATTATGTGGTTCGGGTAGCTTTGATCGCCAAATGAAAGCAGTCCGGAATTTTTCTGAAAAAGTGGGTTGTAACAGGTTTGATCGACTGGTTCTTAATTATGTAGTGACTCAGAAAAGCCCATCTGAGATAGAATATTTATTTGAAAGTTTACAGGGGCGCAATATTAATAAATTGATTCTGACATTTATGGAACCCTATGTACCCGAAATGATT
>JALXDW010000241.1 GCA_027070385.1 Chromatiales bacterium | reverse complement strand
ATATGACACAATTATTTGATTATATTTTATTTTATCCTGCATTATTTTGGGGTGGTTTATTTTTAATACTGAAATATATGCAATGGCTGAATAAAAGATGGAAAACTATCTGGAATTGGTATTCTTCTCTACGCGTTTGAGTTTTACCCACGAGTGATATTGAAAATATCTGCTAGATGATAAGGGGCTGAACAATGTTGTTCGGCTCTTTTATAGTTGGAGTGCATATTTTTAGTTTTTCTGATAATTTCAGAATAGATAATAACCTGGATTTCCTGAATATAAGTTTGTCGTTAATGTCTTTTCTTCCCGCGGAACGATACATGTAAATATTCTGCTGGCTTGATAGTCCGTGTTGGTGATAACAGAACGGTGTTGTATTTGTGATAATTTAAACGGGATTAAATAAGGGAATAAAAAAAGTTGCCCTGTTTCCAGAGCAACTTTTGCCATTATACTATTTTCTATGATAAATGATTTCATTCATCGTGTTGACGTTTATGACGAGTAATCGCCCAGGTTGCATCACCATCCTCTGCTGCTGAGTGTTGAACATTAACGTATAACGTTTTTGAGTCGGTTGGATTAAAGTAAATGCCCGTTCCTTCTGCACCCGGATCGGTTAATGAGGCAAACAGTTTCACTTTTCTGGATGCACCAAACTGGTTGGTTTTAGTGCTGGCAAACCAGATGTCTGATGGTTTGTTATCCTCAATCATGATTAAACGGCCATCCGGTGATTCCGCCAGGTTATCGATACTGTCAAAACCGCCTTGATGACCTGCTTCACCCGGTTTGCCAATTTCAACCGGAACGTTCATACCGGGTTTAACAAAGTTGCTCACCATCATGTTTTTCAGGTTAACCGAGATGACGCGGCCTTCATAATATTCTTTACCGTATTCATCACGTGAACCTTCGGTAATGGCAACGTACAGAGTATCTGCAATAATTTCCAGATCTTCCGGACGCTGATAGCTGGCACCACCAAAATCAGTGCCTGATTCACGTGCATGTGTTGCATCAATGGGGCCTAACCATTCGCCCTGACCAGTATTATCGCGACGTGAGTTGGCGGTTATCCCTAAAACGTATAATGTCCCTGAAGATAGATCACCGTATGTATCCGGTACAAATTTGTAAACGCCACCGCCACAAGGTGTGATACCACTACAGCCGGAGGTTCGACCACGGTGCTCATCCACAACATAGATGTTACCGTCAGAATCGATATCAATACCTTCGTGTGCGAGTCGACCGACAGCAGCTCGGTCAATGACTTCAAGGGCAGTCGTTGGGTCATTCGGATCCAGGATCATTTCAAAGAAACGGCCAGCGGCTGTTTCTTCTGCAAAAACGATTGTTCCCCATGGCGTCCAGCGGATGCCATCTAATGCATTCCAGCTGACATCCTGTGCCAGAATCTTGGTTTTTCCCGTTTTTAAATCAATGACCGAGATTGCGCCACCTTCAGGGACATTGCGGACTTCATGAGTACGGTATAGATAACGGCCGGCATTGATACCTGTTTCATTTACAGTACTCATATCTGGCCAGTCATTACGTCCAGCATCATAAATATTTAAAGTAGTTTCATCTGAAACGATAGTTTGTATATAGCCTTTGGGTAATTTCCAGGGGGTAGATGAA
>JALXDW010000240.1 GCA_027070385.1 Chromatiales bacterium | reverse complement strand
TCAGGCAATGTTTCAGCCACACCGCTTCGAACACTTGCAACTAGAGAATTTGTGGTACCAAGATCAATCCCAACCGCTAAGCGGTGCTGATGTGGAGCAGTGGCCTGCCCAGGCTCGGTAATTTGCAGTAATGCCATTTAATATTTCCAAGTAATTTTTGAATTTTTTAATTTGAAAATCTGACCAGCAGTCTATTTATTTTCAATTTCTGCCAGACTAGCTTCGGCTTCGTTTTTTAATCGATTAAAAAACTGAAGCCTGCGAACATAGCGACTGATGCCTTCATAATCCGGTGATTCTGCGGCAAACATTTCACTTATTTTTTTAATCAAACCTCGATAGGCATTGTCGATTTCATCAATACTATCTTCTACAGCTGTTAATGCGTCTTCTTTATTAGCAGCCTCTTCAAGAGACTCTCTCATTTCCATTTGCTGCATTAAAAACTCGGGATCAGATATAGTTGCATTGCCGTCTTCAACCACACCATTTAATTCCAGCAGATATTGCGCTCGCAACAATGGTGATTTTAGCGTTTCAAAAGCATCGTTAACGGTCGCCGCCTGCTGCACAGCGCCAAGACGTTCTTGTTCAGAATGGCTAGCATATTTGTCAGGATGAACCGCTTTTTGTAAATCTCGATAACGCCTGGTTAACTCAGACAAATCGATATCATAGGTGACAGGAATAGCGAACAAGGAAAAGTAATTTTGATTTGTTGTCATGAAAAACTCAATTTACAGATTCAGAATGGCAAGGCCGGCTTTTATTTTTCCCTATCACTCACTTCTTAATTGCCAGTAGGAATTATAAATTATTGCCTTGCCAGTATTCCTTTACACGTTAAAGCTTTCGCCACAACCACATTCACCTGTTACGTTAGGATTGTTGAATTTAAAACCTTCATTCAATCCTTCTTTGGTATAATCCAGTTCAGTGCCGTCAAGATACAACATACTTTTTTTATCAACGATAATTTTAACGCCGTGATTTTCAAACACCTCATCAACATCTTCTATTTCGTCAACAAACTCAAGCACGTATGACATACCAGAACAACCACTTGGCTTTACCGCAACTCGTAAGCCGACACCCTTTCCTCTTTTATCAAGAAAAAGTCGTACCCGGTTTGCTGCTGCCTCTGTTAACGTCAATGCCATCTCATTAACCTCTTACAAAATCTTTAATGCGCTGCCCATTCAATTTTGGACAAATCAATACCTTCTTTATGCATTTCCCACAAAACAGAAAGATCACGAAGTTTTTCGACTTTTTCACGAACCAATTTGATGGTGTAGTCAATGTCTTCTTCTGTAGTAAAACGACCAATGCTAAATCGAATGGAACTATGTGCCAGTTCATCATTGCGGCCTAATGCACGCAAAACGTATGAGGGCTCAAGGCTGGCTGATGTACAAGCGGAACCCGAAGAAACAGCAATATCTTTCAGTGCCATAATCAGCGATTCACCCTCAACAAAGTTGAAGCTGACATTCAGGTTTCCGGTCACCCGGTTTTCCTCGTCACCATTGAGATAAATTTCTTCCATATCATTCAAGCCATTCCACAGCTTGTCACGAAGCATTCTAATACGCTCATTTTCTGAAGCCATTTCTTCTTTTGCAATATGAAAGGCTTCACCCATGCCGAC
>JALXDW010000239.1 GCA_027070385.1 Chromatiales bacterium | reverse complement strand
GCACAGTATAATGCAAATATTAAAATCGTTGAGGTTCCACCTGGGCCACCGGTGTTTTCACCGTTGGTTGCCGAAATTTACGGGCTGGATTATGAAGGCCAGTTATCTGCTGCAAAAAAGGTACGCAAGGTTTTTGAGCAAACCGAAGATGTTGTCGATGTCGATGATAGTATCGAAGCCAGAGCGGATAAAATGATTATCAGTATTGACCAGCACAAAACCGCACTCTGGGGTGTGTCTCAGAAAGAAGCAGTCGATGCGATTGCTACTGCGCTTAATGGTGAAGATGTTAGTTATTTGCATACTGGAAAGGTAAAATATCCTTTACCGATACGTCTGGAAAATGCTGTTGAAGACAAGGCGCGTATTAATGACCTGTTAAACTATAAAGTACGTAACAGGCAAGGACAGTTAATTTCGCTCAGTGATGTTGTTAGTGTAGAAAAAACCAGCCGGCATAATGCGATTTACCATAAAGATCTGTTACCGGTTGTTTATGTAAGCGGTGATGCAGCGGGTAGTCTGGACAGTCCGCTGTATAGCATGTTTGCAATGTCGTCTGTTTTAGCGGATAAAAAAATTGCTTATGGTAAACCACTCGCACAGTCATATATTTCACAGCCGGAAAATCCTTACGAATACAGCCTGAAGTGGGACGGTGAATGGCAGGTAACGTATGAGACTTTCCGTGATATGGGTATTGCCTATTCTGTTGGCTTAATCATGATTTACCTGCTGGTTGTTGCACAGTTTCGTTCTTATATGGTTCCACTTATTATTATGGCACCTATCCCGCTTACAGTGATCGGTGTATTGCCCGGTCATGCTTTGCTGGGTGCCAAGTTTACTGCAACATCAATGATAGGCATGATAGCGCTGGCTGGTATTATCGTGCGTAATTCAATTTTGCTGGTTGATTTTATAAACCAGCAAATTGCAGAAGGAATATCGCTGCAAGAATCGGTTATTCGTGCAGGTGCGGTTCGTGCCAAACCGATTGTGCTAACCGGGCTGGCGGCGATGATGGGTGCCTTCTTTATCCTGGATGATCCTATCTTCAATGGCCTCGCAATAGCCCTTATTTTCGGCATATTGGTGTCTACTCTTTTGACGCTGGTGGTTATTCCGGTGTTCTATTACACGTATCTTAAAAAATATCATGCATAATCAGTAAGTTATACGGGCCGTTCGGCCCGGTGTTTCAACCCCTCAAAGCCGCTTCAATTCTCAAGATCAATCCCTTAATTGCCGATAAACATTATGGGTAAACATTTGCACAAGATCTGTCTTTGCCCAGATGTCGTTAAACGGGTTGGTCTATGTCAAATCAAAAGAAAATTACTGGCGTTAAAAGAGGTGTTTCAACACAGGCCGATGCGCGCCTTGCAGTAGAAGAAATTTATTCGCAGCTACAACAGGATAATGCACAGTTTATTTTGTTTTACTGCTCACCGGAATATGATCTGGATATTCTTGCACAGTCACTTGTTGAATATTTTCCTGAAATACAAATAATGGGCTGCACTACAGCTGGTGAAATTACACCACAGGGTTATCTGGACGGTTCATTAACTGCCATATCCATCGCATTAAAAGATTTTCATGTAGAAGTTGCAGGTATAAGCGGGATAGACAAGTTTGAAATGGGGCAGGGTCAA
>JALXDW010000238.1:3817-5949 GCA_027070385.1 Chromatiales bacterium | reverse complement strand
CAAAGATACCTTTGATGCACTCAAGAATATTGGGATTAATTTTGCTCAGGGTTACTATATTGAAAAACCCAAAGAACTCAAGCTGTACAATTTAAAAGATAATAATGAATAAAATCTAGCTGTTATCCAGCCCGGCAGTATGTGTATGATTAATTTGTTTTAATAAATATTTAAACGGTAACAAAACATCATTCACACTGTTCACCAACGACATAAAAGGCAAGTCTTCTTCAGAAAAGGAGTAACTGCCATCTTTCAGTGATTCCAGCAAAGCCTTTAATTCATTTTCAAGTTCCGTTACAAAACCATCAATTCCTTCCATATATTCACTGTCATATTCGATTGCAGCACGTAAATCAGCAGCTTCAAATACAGCCTGATCAACCAGATCAATATATGCTTCCATCGTTTGAGGACGTTTAATTGTCATAAATCACCTGCCATATTATTTATATTTTTGAATTGCGCATGATATTGCCTTATTTGAGTTGCATCAAGCACGAAAACACCATCACCACCCGACTCAAATTCCAGCCAGGTAAAAGGAATATCAGGAAAATATTGTTGTAAAGTCTGTGCGCTATTGCCAACTTCAATCACAACGATGCCATCATCAGCCAGATAATAAAAAGCCTGTTGCAAAATAGTAATTGCAAATTGCAGGCCTTTATTGGCTGCAAAAAGACCTGATTCAGGTTCCTTATGGTATTCATCGGGTAACTGATCGATTTCACTTTGTGTCACATAAGGTGGATTACTGACAATAATATCATATCTCTTTTGCGGTAATGCTTCGAACATGTCTGAACATATTGCATTTACACGACTCGTTAAGTTGTGTTTTTTAATATTGATATTTGCAACTTGTAGTGCCGGCTCTGAAATATCAACCGCATCTACATTCGCATTTTTAAATACAGTTGCACAGGCAATCGCAATACAACCGCTGCCTGTGCACATATCCAGAATAGCCAGTGGTTTGTTTGTTTCTGACTGGCTACTTTTGTTTAACCAGCCGGTATAATCAAACCAGGGGGAAAAATGTTCGGCAATCAATTCTGCAACAGGGGAACGGGGAATAAGCACATGCTCATTGACTGTAAATTCCAAACCAAAAAAATAAGCCGTACCGGTAATGTAAGCGGCTGGCTGCTTATCAATAATACGCTGATGTAAAACTGCCGTCACCTTTTCCCTCTGCTCAGGTGTGAGTACATATCCCAAGTCATTATCCGTAAAGTCTACAGGTTTGTCCGCACAGTACGCTATTAACCAAGCTGCTTCGTCCAATGCATTGTCTGTTCCATGGCCAAAATAAAGATTATTTTTTTGAAACAACTGTTCAACCCAAACAATAATATCATGCAAACTTTTACACTGAACGGGGATACTGAACATTTTCATTTGATAGCAGGCGTAAAACTGGCCGTGGTTGTTTGCTTTATCTGCAACTCAGGGCCTTCAAGCAAACGAATACATGTGGGAACAGCGGGGAAAACGGCATTTAAACAATCGGATATGGCTGAGGGATTTCCCGGCAAATTAATGATCAGTGCTTTACCACGTATGACAGCTGTTTGTCTTGATAAAATGGCCGTTGGTACTACCTTTAGTGAAACACTGCGCATGAGTTCCCCAAAGCCATCCATGACCTTGTCGGCCACAGCAAGTGTTGCTTCAGGGGTAATGTCACGTTTTGCCGGTCCGGTTCCACCAGTGGTAACAACCAAACAACAAGCTTGTGTATCAACCAGATCAACTAAAGCAGCTTCTATCTGATCCTGTTCGTCCGGCACCAGACATTTCACAGCGTCATACTCTGTCGCCAGAGTTGAATCCAGCCAGGCCTCAATCGCGGGACCACCACGATCAATATATTCACCCCGACTCGCTCTGTCTGAAACAGTCACAATGCCAATTTTTGCAATCGCCTTACTCATAAGCGTACCTCACATCAAATTATGAATACGCATCATAACGATTACTTCGTTCAAATTCTAATTGTATATTGATTGGGATTTCAGATGATTCTTATCAGCCACAGCGACCAATGGAGCCTTTTTTGCATTCACGGCCATCGACCCATATTGCCTGGCTTAAAGCAGCACCTTTAAAAACAGTATCAATAATAC
>JALXDW010000238.1:3407-3807 GCA_027070385.1 Chromatiales bacterium | reverse complement strand
CTTGACGGAGATCTGACTTTCTAAAGTTGGCACCTTTCAGATTAGCTTGTTTAAATATTGCAAAGCTTAAATTACTTTTACTTAAATCAGCATAATCCATACGTGATTTTGAAAAATTACTTGCAAACAAATGGCTGTCGTGAAGAATAGCGGAGTGTAAATTCGATTCACTGATATCTGCACGTATTGCAACCAATCCCGACTTATTACAATTACGCCAGTTGACCCCTTTTCGTGGTTGCGCATTACAATCAGGCTCATCAACGATGTTCAAAGGCGAATAGTTGAATGACCCCCAAACTACCGCTAGCAGAATACCGCTGAAAACAATCAGTTTTGTCATCCCCATTTTAGGGTGTTCCCGGAATTGTTTGTAGATGGATTCCCGGTGTTGACGATA
>JALXDW010000238.1:0-3397 GCA_027070385.1 Chromatiales bacterium | reverse complement strand
ACTCCAATTCCTGTCTCGATTCATGATGACGTCGTCCCGCACCTTTTCGCCCCGGAACTTTTGGATTATCTTCACGACGTTCTTCACGGCGTTCATCAGCCCAGCGCCTTGCCGCAGCAAGACGTTCAGAGTGTAGTCCGGGTTCGGTCTCGGTTAATACATCGGGAACAAGTGACGGAATTGATTGAATGATACACCATTCTTCTTTATCAGGGCTCACTTCATCTTCAAGGCTCAACCGGCCTATTATCAATAATTGTGATATTTGGCCAGCGGGAAATGGCCCGCTGATTGTGCCTTTCTTTCGCAAATACCAAATATGCTGATTTGAATGTACAGCCTGTTTTTCGTTATTTTTTTCAATATTATCCGACCTTGAGCCTGTATCTCTTAATATATACCTTATTTATAGTCGGCCAATCCTGTAATTTCTTGACTTTTGGACGCTAATTATCAGTAATAAAGACGCTTTCAGCTAATTGTCCAATATAGAGTACGCTCTGGGCTAAGTATCTGGATTAAATATAAAATAGGTATGTGTTAATGGATATAAAAAAACCTGATTCCCCTTTGTTTAGCGGTGGTACCCCCTCCGTCAGCAGGCAAACCAGTGCTTCTCAAAACCAGACACACTCTCAACTCAATACTGTCAACATTAAACTGGATAATATTGGCCAGATTAAAATTGGCCAACAAATAGAATTACTGGTTGTTAAAATAACCTTATCTGAAGCTTTTCTTGATATTGTTGGTACGCCATTACGGGTACATACTACAGACAAAGATCTGCTACACCTTGGGCAACAATTAAAAGCCCGCATCATCGCAACAAAACCCATACTGCAACTTGAGATTCTGGATCGAAGCAGTAACGTTGCATCAACAATAAATTCAACTTTACGTCAAACAATGCCAATGCAACAAAGCCTGAAAGGCTTGCTTGAAACTGTCCAGATGCTATCACTGCAACACCATGAAAAATATTCAGCCGCATTACATACTGCTGTCAGTCGTTTTTTACAATCGATGCCCCCTCTGGAAGCTTATCAGGAAGCAGCTATTTTACCCGAAATACTTAAACGTTCAGGCCTTTTTAGTGAGCAGCTACTTGCCCGGCATCTGGAAAAGACAACTCAACGCTCACCCTTTCCTAATAATGATCTGAAAATTTCATTATTACGCTTGGCTGAACAATTAACAAGCTTGCGAGATGAAACCACTGACAAAAATTTATTCAAGGAACGTTTGCCTTTAACAGAACACCGCTTTGCCAATAAAAATACTACCCTGCCATCCCCTCATCAGGGAGTAACAAAAAATACCCATGAAACCAAACAAAACAGTCTGGATACAAAAGCGGCACTGCCCACACAGGAAAAGTTTATTGAAAAATTATTAACCCAGACCGAGGCGGTGCTTGCACGCCTGCAAACCTTGCAGCTCCAGCAATTACAACCCGAAGAACAACACAAGCCTGCATGGTCATTCGAATTACCGGTTAGAACAAACACCACACTGGACAACCTCCAGATTTACATTGAACAGGATAGCGAAAGCACCCAAAATAAAAATTACCTTATTCCCTGGAAAGTCATTCTGAAATTCAATATTAAAGAACTTGGCGCAATACAAGCACATATTACATTACAGGGCAGTAAAGTTTCCGTTAATTTCTGGACAGAAAATAAGAAAACATCGACTTTGTTTAGCGACCATCTCAACCTGTTACAAAAGCAGCTGGATCAGGCAGGACTGGAAACAGGCCAACTCAACTGTCGTTGTGACGAACCACCCGCACATTCCTTTCAATCCAGCACATCACTGATAGATGAAACAATATGAATACTGACTCGACACAAACATCCATCGCTGTTGCATTACATTATGACGGTGAATCTGCACCACAAGTAACCGCAAAGGGAAGTGCTGAACTGGCCGAGCAGATCATTGCTATTGCCAAGCAACACAATGTTCCCTTGCAGGAAAATACCGAGCTGGTACAACTACTTTCACAACTGGAATTGGGTGATCAGATACCACAGGAGCTGTACCTGGCTGTGGCAGAAATTATTGCTTTTACTTATATGCTAAAAGGCAAGAGGCCAAAAGGGTTTGATCCTGACAATAACCGCTAAATAAAATTTAACCTGCTTTATCAAGACGGTTCATAAGAAAAATAAGCTCCGCTTCTGAGTGACTTAAACCGCACTGAGACATAATTGCTTCGACATCTTTTCCCTGACGTGCCATATGTGCAGCTTCATCATAAGCCTGATTAGCGGGTTCAACATAAGTAAAAACTTTATCCGTCTGAGTATTTTCCGGTACATGCCGTTGTCGCTGCTCAAGCTGTAATACCCGCTTGCCCATACCGATAGCAGCCACTGAAAAAGCTTTCAAATCATCCCGCATGGATTTAACCTGTGTATATTCGCGTCTTAATTTCTGGCTCATGCGTTGTAATAAAATGGCTGTGACCAAAAGAAATATGACGTTACCAATAAATACAAAAAGAGGTAATGTCGTTTTATCCAGGTTATTGGCAACTAACTGTATATTTTCCATAATTATGCATACTCATCTATATGTGAATTAATCCCACTATCCGGTGGCTTCTTTTTTAAATTTTGTTCAGCCTCATCCCTATCCTGTCTGTGCCGCTGCTTTTGTTGATGTCGTTTAGGTGCTTGTGTTGCATCCCCGGTAGAATGAACAACCGAAGTTGAAGGCCAACGTGTTATAGACGATGAAGTTGTCCCAATCTCAGCCATCTTATTCAAGCGTCAACATTGTTTTACAATGCAGCCACTTCATCCCATTCATCATCCGTTAACAACTTGTTCACATCCACCAGAATTAATAATTCCTTATCTTTGCTGGAAACACCCTGAATATATTTTGAACTGTCATCATTGCCTACATTAGGGGCAGCATCGATTTCTGACGAACGTAAATCCACCACTTCAGCCACACTGTCAACAAGAATACCCACAACATGTTTATCGGCTTCAATAATCACAATACGGGTTGAATCATCCATATCCGCTTCAGCCAGACCAAATCGTTTTCTTGAATCAATCACGGTGACAACATTACCGCGTAAATTAATAATCCCCAGCACATAATCTGGAGCACCGGGCACAGGGGCTATTTCAGTCATACGCAAAACTCCCTGTACCTGCATAACCCGAATACCGTATTTTTCATCATCCAACCGAAAAGTCACCCACTGAATGATTTCGTCATTGTTTTTTTCTGCAGCCTGATTCATTGTTGTTGTCCTCTATGATCCTTCAAACCGTCAAAATATTGCCTAAATTGGCGATTTTAAATAAGTAAAGCATATTTTATGCCATACTTGATTAATTACTATTAATTTCAATATGTTACATACATG
>JALXDW010000237.1 GCA_027070385.1 Chromatiales bacterium | reverse complement strand
AAACCTGTTTTTCAAATCGGAGTAACAGACTTCCATTATTTAGTTCAAGTATATCTTTTAAACTATCACTGTTATCTTTAACCGGGAAATCTTTTGCTTTAATATAATTTTTACTGAGTAGATTTATTCTTAACAGTCCTTTACCATTAAATGCGATAATATCTGCATCCTTACCAACTGGATAAAGCATACTAAAGTCACCGGCATCTTCTTTATCCAGGTAATCAAGTTTTACCCTTTGACTGCGTTGCAGATCCCATAAAAGTTCATTAACAATTAAATACTGTCCGTTACCGCTGAAATAAATCCTCTTTTTATATTTGCTACCATATTCATATACCTTCGAAATAACTTTCCATGTTTTAGTGTCCCAGATAACCAGTTGCCCTTCGACATCCCAGCTGATCATAATATTCATTGATGGATGAAATACTATCCTGAGTAATGCAGATTTATGTTCATTGAGTTCGTTCAGCAAAGATTGAGTCTTACTATCCCATATTCTTATTTTCCAGTCTTCTCCCCCTGTTACCAGAAATTTTCCATCAGGGGAAAACACACTATTAGTCACCTTTCCTTTGTGTGCCAGGAATGAAAACCGTTCTTTGTGTCTGTACACTGCCCTGGATAATGCCATTTCAGCTTCCACAACAAATGGACGTGATGGATTGGATAAATCTTTTGGCAATGCCTGCAAGGCAAGCTGAATTGCTTTTTTTGAATCCCCCGCTTGTAAAGCTTGCTGAGATCGGATAGCCAGTGATTTACTCTGAGCAACCAACCGTTCATTTTCTAACTTTTCGGTATATTGATAATAAAAATAACCCGCGATTAATAATAATCCGGTTGCAAATGCGGCAAACATCTGACGTTGTTTTCTACGTCGTTTTTCACGCTGTTTCAACTCATCAAAATTTACACCGAGTAAACCCGCTGTGAGTTTAAGTAATGCATTCTTTTTTCCATCTTTACCGTCACGGGCATCTGCTGCAATAGGTTCAGACGGAATATCGCTCAGCTCACCATCTTCACCCAGGTTAAAACGTAATGCCTCAGGAAAGCACTCTTCTTCATCAATATCTGGTTTTTCAGTTGCATTTGGCTCTCCGTCTACAATAATGGCTAACACCCGGTTCTCCTTACCAAGCCGCTTGAAATTAAGAATTTCCTGATTAACCCACATTGATTTTGCAGAGCGAGGTGAACAGATAACAATTAAATATGCTGACTGCTCCAGTGCATCAGAAATAACTGCACCAAGATCAGTTGCTGTTGGAAGTTCTTCCCTGTCACGAAAAATTGGGAATAATTTATCAGGGACTTTTCCGTCACGATTGGGTTTACCAATTAATGAGCGCGGGATTTTGTATGACTCAAGAGATTTATGCAGCCAGTCGCCCCATTTTTTATCCTGGTGACTGTAACTGATAAACGCTTTATATTTTTTTACCATAAATATTTTACCTGCTGATTCTGCTTTCTAATTCAGCAATATTTTTTAACTTGCCATTATTTCTGAATTCAATATTCACATCGGTATGATAAGAATGTGTTTTTAAAAATTCCAGCTGTATCGTTAACCATTCTTTTTTGTCTACAGGTTTTTTATAGCAACTGAATTCCTGCCTGAGTTTTTCGCTCAGGCTAAAAAAATCGTTGCGGG
>JALXDW010000236.1:4501-5964 GCA_027070385.1 Chromatiales bacterium | reverse complement strand
GGGGTTGCAGCAACGCTGCAATGGGAAGTGTTACGGACAACGAGAGGTTCGAGTGCAAGGCGCGCAACTTCCGAGCAAGCGGAATTGACATCAGTCAATGAGCATTGCGAGGGGGTTGCAGCAACGCCGCAATCGAATCTCTCGTTGTTCGTAACTAGTTGTTCTGAATAACAATATTAGGAAATGAAGCACTAAAATCTTTTGCTTTCATCGCCAGCTTCGCAGTCACTCGACGGGCAATATCACAATAAATTTCAGTGACCCGACCATCAGGATCGGCAACAACGGTTGGTTTACCTTCATCAGTACCAACGCGAATGGACATATCCAGTGGTAATGCTCCCAATAAATCAACGTCATATTGTTCCGACATTTTTTCACCACCACCCGAGCCAAAAATATGTTCTTCATGACCACATTCACTGCAAATATGCAGACTCATGTTTTCAATAATACCTAAAACCGGCACTTCGACTTTTTCAAACATCTTCAGGCCCTTGCGTGCATCCAACAGGGCAATGTCCTGTGGTGTGGTGACAATAATCGCACCGGTGACCGGGACTTTTTGCGCCAATGTTAATTGAATATCACCGGTTCCAGGTGGTAAATCAATAATCAGATAATCAACGTCCTTCCATTTTGTGTCATTTAATAACTGTTCCAATGCTTGTGTCACCATTGGACCACGCCAGATCATCGGGGTTTCGTCATCAATTAAGTAACCAATTGACATGGATTGAATATGGTAGCTATTGAGTGGTTCCAGACTCTTGCCATCGGCTGATTCAGGTTGACCACTGACGCCTAACATGCGTGGTTGACTTGGGCCATAAATGTCAGCATCCAGAATCCCCACGGTTGCACCTTCTTTTGCCAGTGCCAATGCAAGATTTACCGAGGTTGTGGATTTACCTACACCACCTTTTCCTGATGCCACGGCAATGATGTTTTTCACACCGTTGATCATGTTGACACCTTTTTGAACCGTGTGCGCCACAATTTTTGAACTGATATTAATGGTCGCTTCAGACACAGCATCCAGCGCTTCAACCATCGACTTCAATTTAGATGCCATTTCAGCTTTGAAACCTTCTGCCGGATAACCCAGTTGCACCTCTACTGTTACTTTGTCGCCATCAATTTTGATATCTCTAATAGCTTTAGTGGCCACTAAATCTTTTTCAGTATACGGGTCGATATAGGCTTTAAGTGCCTCTTCAACTTGTGATGCGTTTAGGTCCGCCATGGGATTCTCCTGAAATCTTTAAAATACAAAAAAATACTAAGTTATCAATCACCACTCAAACTCAGCGGGATAATAACTATGCTAAAATACTTGAGTAAAACACACAGGTACTTACTATGGGTCGCAATCTTACACAAAATTGCATTAGAGTTCTATTATAAACTTTTTTACCTTAGAATAGGGATCTATATCCGTTATCGACAACTATATATAAGGT
>JALXDW010000236.1:0-4491 GCA_027070385.1 Chromatiales bacterium | reverse complement strand
TGCTAACATGTCACCTTCAAAATCAAGTACTTACACAATAATTCGACCAGCAGACTACAAAACGAACTGAGTAAAATAATGACAGTCACAGCTTCAAAACGACATATATTGGTTACTAGCGCCCTGCCTTATGCTAATGGTGCTATCCACATTGGCCACCTGGTGGAATACATCCAAACGGATATTTGGGTAAGATTCCAGAAAATGCAGGGAAATCAATGTACTTATGTATGTGCAGATGATGCCCATGGCACGCCCATTATGTTACGCGCCCAGGCTGAGGGTATAACCCCCGAAGCCCTTATTGCTGCCACAGAGAAGGAACATCGTGCCGATTTTGCCGACTTTTGTATTGGTTTTGACAATTACCACAGTACCCATTCAGCCGAAAATAAAGAACTGGCTCAGGGTATTTACACACGTTTGAAAGCAGCCGGTCATATCCATACCAAAACCATTGAACAGGCCTACGATCCGGAAAAAGAGATGTTTTTACCGGATCGATTCATTAAAGGTGAATGCCCAAAATGTGGTACTGAAGACCAATACGGTGATAATTGTGAAGCCTGTGGAAGTACTTACTCACCCACGGATCTTGTTAATCCGGTCTCGGCCGTATCGGGAGCGACACCCATTAAAAAGGAGTCTGAGCATTACTTTTTTGCCCTGGGTGACTTTGAGTCCATGCTAAAAGATTGGGTCAACACCAAAGGCCATGTACAACCGGAAATCAGCAACAAATTAAATGAATGGTTTGAGTCCGGCTTGCAAGACTGGGATATTTCACGCGACAAGCCTTATTTTGGATTTGAAATTCCGGGCACAAAAGATAAATATTTTTATGTCTGGCTGGATGCACCCGTGGGTTACATGGCCAGTTTTAAAAATCTCTGCGCCAAAGATGACAGCTTGAACTTTGATGATTACTGGGCAGCCGACAGTCAATATGAGCTTTACCATTTTATTGGTAAAGACATCGCTTATTTCCATACTTTATTCTGGCCAGCCATGCTCAGTGGCAGTGGCTACCGTACCCCGACCGGGGTATTCTGTCATGGCTTTTTAACTGTCGACGGCAAGAAAATGTCGAAGTCTCGCGGCACTTTTATTAAAGCCCGCACCTATCTGGATAACCTTAACCCGGAGTACTTGCGTTATTACTTTGCCGCCAAACTCGGCAGTGGTATTGATGATCTGGATTTGAACCTGGATGATTTTCAGGCACGGGTCAACTCCGATCTGGTTGGCAAAGTGGTCAACATTGCCAGCCGCTGTGCCGGTTTTATTAAAAAGAAATTCGATAACCAGCTATCAAGAAACATTAGCGAACCCGCACTTTATAAAAAATTTACCGATGCCAGTGAACACATTGCCAGCTTGTATGATAAACGCGAGTTTAACCATGCTGGGCGTGAAATTATGGCACTGGCCGATCTTGCCAATCAGTACATTGATACGGCCAAACCCTGGGTACTTGCAAAAGAACCAGGCAAAGAACAACAACTGCATGACATTTGCAGCATGGGAATTAACTTGTTCCGTGCACTGGTGGTTTATTTAAAACCCGTGTTACCCAAACTCAGTGAACAAAGTGAAGCCTTTTTGAATATTGAACCACTTAGCTGGCAAGATATTCATACACCACTCACTCACCATCAAGTGAACAAATTTAAACCTTTGATGACACGTGTCGATAAAGATAAAGTCACCGCAATGATTGAGGCCTCGAAAGAAAACCTCGACACCTCTACCCCCAAAAAACAGACCAAACAAATGGAAAATGAACTGATTGATTTTGAAGACTTTGCAAAAGTTGATTTACGCATTGCGCTGATTAAAAAAGCTGAACACATTGAAGGAGCGGATAAATTACTACGTTTAACCCTGGATTTGGGCGAAGAAACCCGCAATGTTTTTGCCGGCATAAAATCAGCCTATTCACCGGAACAACTTGAAGGTAAACTCACCGTGATGGTTGCCAATTTAAAACCCCGCAAGATGAAATTTGGTGTATCCGAAGGGATGGTATTGGCCGCAGGTCCCGGTGGTAAAGACTTGTGGATTATGGAACCGCATGAAGGTGCGAAACCGGGCATGAAAGTCAAGTAATCAATGCTGTTATTCCCATCTCCACAGGAGTAACACATAAAGAAGATAAGGCAATATAAACAAACATTATGAAAGAATATGCACTCATTCTGGTCAGCACTGTTCTGGTTAACAACTTTGTATTGGTCAAATTTCTGGGATTGTGTCCCTTCATGGGTGTATCACGCAAACTTGAAACTGCCACCGGGATGGCACTGGCAACCACCTTTGTTTTAACACTCTCTTCTATTTGCAGCTACCTTGCTGACACTTACCTACTTGCCCCGTTGGGGATAGAGTATCTGCGCACCATTACCTTTATTTTAATCATTGCCGGTGTTGTGCAATTTACTGAAATGTTTATTCGCAAAACCAGCCCGTTACTTTATCAGGTACTCGGGATCTTCCTGCCACTCATTACAACTAACTGTGCCGTACTCGGTGTTGCCTTATTGAATGTACAAAAAACAGAATACGGTTTTGTCGAATCAGCTCTTTTTGGTTTTGGTGCTTCAATCGGTTTTTCCTTGGTACTTATTCTGTTTGCCGCCATGCGTGAACGAATTAACGCAGCGGATGTACCCTCTCCTTTTAAAGGCACTTCCATTGCATTAATTACTGCCGGACTTATGTCGATGGCCTTTATGGGCTTTGCCGGTTTAATTAAAGGCTAAGGTATACAAAACCATTATGCTGACTGCCATCATTGCGTTAACTGTTCTGGCCCTGGCCTTTGGTTTGTTATTGGGTTTTGCAGCCGTTCGTTATAAAGTAAAGTCCAATCCGGTTGTTGACCAAATCGATGCATTACTACCTCAAACCCAATGTGGCCAATGCACCTATCCCGGTTGCCGACCCTATGCTGAAGCCATTGCAAAAGGCGAGGCCGATATCAATCAATGTCCACCCGGTGGTGAAGCGACTATTATTGCGCTGGCCGATTTACTGGGCGTTGATCCAAAACCATTGAATGAAGAACACGGTGAACATGCTGAAAAAACTATCGTTTACATTGATGAAAACGTTTGTATCGGCTGTACCCTATGTATACAGGCTTGTCCCGTCGATGCCATATTAGGTGCACCCAAGCTCATGCACACTGTCATTGCCTCTGAATGTACAGGTTGTGATTTATGTATTCCACCTTGCCCGGTTGATTGCATTCACATTATTCCAGCAGTTGACGAAGAAGAAAAAGAAACCGTACCATTACCACAGGCACCTTTGCTTCTGAAGGGAATTGAATAATGTCTGACAAAGCAAATCTGGTTCCTGTTATAAAGGCACAATGGACATTCCATGGGGGGCTGAAACTCGATGGCCATAAGCAACAATCCATGCAAACACCAATTGCTGCAGCTATTATTCCGGAAAAACTCATTGTGCCTCTACAACAACACATCGGCAAGCCGGCCAGGCCGATCGTAAATGTAGGTGATACAGTATTAAAAGGCCAGTGTATTGCAAGTATCCAGGATTCTGCCAGTGTCACTGCTGCTATTCATGCACCTAGTTCCGGTGAAGTCATTGCCATTGAGAAACATCCGATACCCGGAATAACAAAACACACCGCAAACTGTATTGTAATAAAAACAGATGGCAAAGAGCATTGGCATCCTGATATTAAAGCTGTCGATAAACCAATGGCCTTGTCCAGGGAAGCATTAAAGAAAGTTATTATAAATGCAGGTATTGTCGGACTCGGTGGTGCGGGCTTCCCGTCACATTTGAAATTAACCACTGGCAAAAATCCACTTAACACTTTAATCATCAATGCAGCAGAATGTGAACCGTATATCAGCTGCGATGCCATGCTGATGCAGGAACAGGCAGAAAAAATTGTTCAGGGCATACAGTATATTCTGCATGCACTTGATATCAGTCAATGCCTGATTGGTATTGAAGATAACAAACCGTTGGCAACAAAGGCCTTACAAGTATCACTTAGCAATAGCAATGTTAACAATATTAAAATCATACAGGTCCCTACACGTTACCCTGCCGGTGGTGAAAAACAGTTAATCAAAGTATTAACCGGCAAGGAAGTTCCCATTAATCAACTGCCGCGCGAACTGGGAATTGTCTGCCATAACGTCGCAACAGTTTATGCCATCGCAGAAGCTATTGATGAAGGTAAACCATTAATAGAACGTGTTGTAACTGTTACAGGTGACAACCTGCCCCAATCAAAAAACATGCGTGTACTTATTGGTACCCCCATGCAAGCAGTTCTCATAGCGAATGGTTATAAAGAAAATGATGCTCAATCATTGATCATGGGGGGGCCGATGATGGGGATTCAGCTTGACTCAAGTCACTACCCGGTTATAAAAACCACTAACTGCCTCCTGGTAAAAAATAAAACAAAGCCAGCAATGGCATTACACTGCATCCGATGTGGTG
>JALXDW010000235.1 GCA_027070385.1 Chromatiales bacterium | reverse complement strand
GTATTACCATATATAAATAATACAACAAGTTGTTTAGGGAGTTGTAAACTATGCTGATACTCTGGCGTAGATATAAAGTATTGTACCTCGTCATTTTATCTGTAAGTAGTCTGGATGCTAATGCTTTAGAGATGACATATACACTTGGTTCTTCTATTGCAAGACACGATAATATCAATTTGGTAGCTAATCCTGTGTCTGAAGAGTGGGTTACAACACTCAATGGTGGCTTAATTTTAATAGAAAACTCACCATCATTAACGGCTAACGTTAATGCCAATATTGCGGCATTGTACTACAAGAATAAGCAACAACAAGATGCAACTGTTGGAGGAATTAATGCTATAGCTCGTTGGATTATCAAACCGCGTCAATTTGAGTGGTTTTTTTCTGATGTGTTGTCACAAACAGCAATTGATCCTTTGCAAAGTAATACTCTTACAAATCGACAAGATACAAATTCATTTTTAACCGGCCCCAATTATTTTTGGAGAATAGATTCTCGTCATAACATAAACTTTGAAGCAAGGGTTGGTAAAGTAAATTTTACAAATAGTGTGGGGAATAATGACCGAACGACATCTGCTGTTCGCTGGTTATATCAGGCTAATCGTTCTACTACTAACTCGATTAACTGGGAAGTTGAGAATTTAAATTTTACAGATGCAAACGTGACTGATTATTCACGACAAAATCTGTATGCAAGAATTAATTATATACGAGCCCGTAATACATATACTGCTGAGGCTGGTGTCACTAACATCAAGTATGCTTCACAAGCTCAGCAAGGTGGACAACGGTATTTAGTATCAATACAAAATCAACGAACAAGAAACTCAAATATCCAATTCACTTACTCGCATCGTATAACTGATACAGGGACAGCGCTATTAACAGCACCGTCAACAACTCAAACTACACCTAATGCCACATCTATATTGTCGCCAGCTGGAGATATCTATACTGATGACAGGTTAACTTTTATCTATACACGAAATACTACTACAGGAAGTTTGTTGGTTAACTTGTCTAATTCTATTCAGGATTACAGAACACAAAATAACTTTGATGTGGATTCAACGGTGGTTTCTATATTACCTCGATATAATTTTAGTCAAATATCCTCTTTAAGTATGGAAGCAAGTCAAACACTAACAAAATATAAAAATGTAACTCCTAAACGCACTGACACTGACAGTAGATTACGCGTTATATACAATTATAATTCGGGAAGAAATGTTGTTTTAAGTTTGGCAGCAACTCATATGAAAAGAGATAGTACGGATGTTGCTAGAAATTATGAAAATAATAATATTATGTTAACTTTCACATATTCATCAAGATAATAAAGGTATCTCTAATGTATTTAGATCATTTTGGTTTAGCTGATTTTCCATTCAGAATTACCCCCGATACTGATTATTTATTTATGAGTCCATCGCACTCTCGTGCTTTAGCATATATGGAATATGCAGTATTCAGTCGTGAAGGCTTTGTGGTTATAACCGGAGAAATTGGTTCAGGTAAGACGACTTTAATTAAAAAACTGCTTACTGAACTCGATGAAAACGTACTGGTTGCAAAACTATTTCAGACACAGCTGGATGAAGTTGAAATATTACAGGCAATCCTGGTTGAATTTGGGCTGAATCCATTCAGTGCAAAAAAAGTTG
>JALXDW010000234.1 GCA_027070385.1 Chromatiales bacterium | reverse complement strand
TCCCTGACCTGTCTGCACTGGCCAAGGCTCAACAGGATGAAGTGCTGCATCATTGGACCGGACTGGGGTATTACGCCCGGGCTCGTAATTTACATAAGACCGCACAAATTCTGGTTGAACAGTATGCAGCCGAATTTCCGCAAGATTATAACAGCCTGCTGGCTTTGCCCGGTATTGGCCCTTCGACAGCAGCGGCTATTTTAGCGCAAGCCTTCAATCTGCCAAACGCCATACTCGACGGCAATGTCAAACGTGTATTGACGCGTTTCCATGCTATTAGCGGCTGGCCGGGTAAAAAAGAAATCGAAAATCAGCTGTGGGCACTTTCCAGACAGCACACCCCCGATCACAGTGCAGCCGATTACACCCAAGCGATTATGGATTTGGGCGCAACCGTGTGTACACGCAGTAAACCTGACTGTAAAAACTGTCCAATCCGGTCAGATTGCAGTGCTTACCAGCAAGGCAACCCATGCGCCTACCCCACCCCTAAAAAACGTTCCAGCCTACCGGTACGCAAAACCACCATGTTGCTGCTGCAAAAGACCAATGGTGCCGTTTTGCTACAACAACGCCCTGCACAAGGGATCTGGGGCAACCTGTGGAGCCTTCCGGAAATAGAGGAATCCGACTGCGTCCACCAGATTAGCCAGCAACGCTTTGGATGCGAAGTGGAAAAGAGTACCAAGCTCCCCGCCTTCAGGCATACATTCAGCCATTTTCACCTTGATATTCAACCGCTTAAATGTGTAGTAAGTACCCACACACAATGTGTTATGGATTCAGATAGACTAGGCTGGTATAAATGCGACCCGGCCAAAAACAATGCAAACCAAGCCAAACGTGGCCTGCCCGGTCCGGTAAAAAAACTGCTTGAAACAATGATGGGGAACAACGAATGACCCGTATGGTGCAATGCATAAAACACGGCAAACAAGCCGAAGGCCTCGACAACCCTACCTACCCTGGCGAACTCGGGCAAAAAATCTTCGATAATGTATCCAAAGAAGCCTGGCAACAATGGATGGGCCACCAGACTATCCTCATGAACGAAAATCGGCTTAGCCCGATAAACCCGGAGCACCGTGCATTTCTGGAAAAGGAAATGGAAAAATTCTTCTTTGGCGAGGGCAGTGAAATGCCAGAAGGTTTCGTACCCCCAAAATAGCGCCAATTCACCCCGTTTACCAATAAATTAACCGAAAACTTCAACTATTACTTGACTAAAAGGCGCGTAGCCGCTTAAATACGCCGCTCAATAAAAGCCATACGGCTTGCAATTGAAATAAGGCCGGATAGCTCAGTCGGTAGAGCAGAGGATTGAAAATCCTCGTGTCCCTGGTTCGATTCCAGGTCCGGCCACCATTTTTCAAATCAAATGGTTACACACTCAGAAAATTTCAAATATCTTCGCGCATATATCAACTATACTTTGCTCACTTTTAATTTTTTTCGAGTCTTGTATTTAAGTGCCAAAAAAAATAAACACTATAGAGATAGACGAACGCGCTATATGCAACAGCTCTGTCGTTTTGTTTAAGCGTAAGAATTCTCAACGTTGGCAAGCACGCATTAAAAGAAATGCTGGCGAATGGGTTGTGTACAGCACTAAACAAAAAGACTTTGAAGAAGCGACTTTAATGAGACTGTAACCATTTCTGTGTAACTGCCTAAGTT
>JALXDW010000233.1 GCA_027070385.1 Chromatiales bacterium | reverse complement strand
TAATGTTTTATCTGTACTTGCATCATTAACAACAATAATTTCATAATCATCGCTGTCATGCGTTTGTTTCAAGGCTGAACGGACGCATCGGCCAATATATTTTTCCCCATTATGAACAGGAATTAATATTGAGATCTGTGGTAATTTACCCATTAACAATCAACTCGAATAATATAAAAAGTGTGCTAGATCTTTTCAAATATCTCTCTCACTTTATCTCGACTCAGTATCTTTTTATAATTTTCACCAAGGGCATTTATCAATGGTTTTTCATGTATAACCGTTGAATTGTAAAGCTCGTCATATAATGTTTCATTGAGCCCTTTTGCTATACCAGACGGGATCTTTACACCCTGCTTTTCAACCATCATCCAGAATTCATCATAATATTCCGGATAAAACTCTTCCATTGCATTCATAACCATACAATTTGCTACACAATGATGTTCATTAAACACAACGCTTAATCCAGCTGAGAAAGGATGTACAATACCCACATAGCTGTTTGCAATCGCACACCCCCCCAAATATGAAGCAACCATCAACTTACTTCGATTTTCATCTGTCATCATATCGTCACTTAAAAATACTTCTCGACATAAAGCAAGCGTTTGGTGAGAAAAAGCATCACCAATCGCATTTCTATAATTCCCCTGTAGTGATTCCATACAATGAATATATGCATCCATCCCTGTATAGAAATACTGATTTCTAGGAACCGTTTTAGTCAGCTCAGGATCGAGTATCAACTGATCATAAACGGTATGGTCACTGTTCATCCCTAGTTTCAGCCCCGTATTCTTATTAGTCATTACGCAAGTGCGTGTTGCCTCAGCACCAGTCCCTGATAATGTTGGTATTCCTATCTTGTAAATTCCTGGTTTCTTAACTAAATCCCACCCTTGATAGTCTTCAGCTTTACCACCATTAGTTAATAAGTTAGCTACTGCCTTTGCAGTATCTAAAGTAATACCCCCTCCCATACCAACAACCGCACAGGGATTGTTACCTTTTGATGATTTAATTGTATTTGTAAGTTCGTTTATATAATCTGTTGTTGGCTCATTCTTTGTGTTGGTATAGATGACAATATCACTACTTGAAACAGGTAACCTTTCAATAACAGAGTCATTATGCTTGAAGAATTCATCAATAAAAAAAACAACACTGGATGTATTACTTTCTCTTTTATCGTTTAACAAATCCTGCAGCATTTGTAATGTTCCTGTACCAAAAGCATAACGAAGAACATTACGTGAATTTTTAATTCCTGTATCAAGTGTTTTATTCATTTTCTAAATTTAGCCCATTTCTGATTAGTAATGCAAAAACGATTAGTGCAACCGACCAAACAAATGTTATCCATAGTATGTAACTTGGATAAGAGTATCCTAATATCGCAGTAAAACCAGAAATTATCCCGACCACATATAAGATACTAACCGCTGCCCTTTCATTAAATCCCAGATTCACTAAACGATGTGACGAGTGATCTCGTCCACCAATATAAAATTTTCTACCTCTGCTTATTCGTGATATACAAACAAATATAAGATCAAATATTGGGACGGAAAGAATTAAAACAGGTAGCAATAATGCACTCTCATTAAAACCGGCTGAAGTAACCACTGTGGACATCCAATCGGAACTAAGTGGGCTGGATACAGTTAATACTGATATAAAG
>JALXDW010000232.1 GCA_027070385.1 Chromatiales bacterium | reverse complement strand
TTTGCGGTGGCGGGTGATGAGGTTGGTGCTAAAAAAGGCTTTGAAAAATGGGCTGGTATCGTGTAGGTCGGTAAAAATGAGTGTGGTAATAATCGGCCTAGTTGCTCAGGTCAGGCAGCGTCCGATGGTATGGCCGATGAATGGTTATATGTGCCGAATGGAACCTGTAAGAAAATTGTAGGTGCGAGCATCTTTAAAAAGAAAAAATCGTAGAACGTTATCGCTGATTATGAATGTTCAGTTAGAACAGAATAACATGCGAACTTCAGCCGTAGTACCACTTCAGCCACCTATAGCAGGTGTCGGAGTGGGGTTACGTGCTGATCATTTTCAATATATTGACGAAAATAAACCCGCTATTCCCTGGTTTGAAGTACTTATCGATAATTACATGATGGATGCAGGAACATCCCTTTTTTATCTTGCAAAAATAGCAGATATGTATCCGTTAACCTTTCATGGCGTTGGAATGTCGTTGGGTAGTAGCGATAAACTGAACATGGATTATTTGTCCAGATTAAAAAAGCTTATTCAACAATTTAAGCCAGCCTATGTATCCGACCATTTATGCTGGACATCAGTCAATGGCTATCACTCTCATGATTTATTACCGATGCCCTATACTGACGAAGCGATTAACATTCTTATTCGGCATATACAACAGGTACAGGATTTTTTAGAACAACGTATTTTAATTGAAAATGTTTCAAGTTATTTGAATTTTAAAGATTCAGCCATGCAGGAATGGGAATTTTTAAAGCTGGTCGCCGAACAAGCCGATTGCGATATTTTGCTGGATATCAATAATATTTATGTGAGCGCGACAAATCATAATATAGATGCAATGACTTATTTAAAGCACATACCGGTTGAGCGTGTTAAGGAAATGCATCTGGCTGGATATACCGATATGGGTTCTTATTTGCTCGACACGCATGCTGAAGCGGTACATGAACCGGTATGGGAACTGTATAAAAAAGCGCTTGAAAAATTTGGCAGCATGCCCACCTTGATTGAATGGGATAACGATATACCTGCATTTTCGGTGCTGCAAGCTGAAGCCAGCAAAGCCCGTGTGTTAATGCAACAGGTGCATCATTATGCTGTATAAATTACAAATGGATTTCATGAAAGGAATTTATAACCGGGAAGATGCCGCTAAGACATGTTCATTGATACAACAAAAAAAGGAATTATCGGCAGAGCAAATATTTTCTATTTATCGTGGCAGTATTTACGCTGGTTTAAAAAAAGCATTGGCTGAAACTTATCCGGTGACTAAGGATCTGGTCGGTGAAGACTTTTTTAATGCCATGCTGGGACAATATATTACGGAGTATCCATGCAGAGTGCAGGACTTGAATGACTACGGTGACGAGCTTGCCGGTTTTATTCAGGGTTTACCGCAGGCACGTTCCGTCCCTTACCTTGCTGATTTGGCAAGACTGGAATGGTTTTATAATATTGCAACCAATGTAGCCATTCAGCAAAACAATCTGTCTGAATTGAGCTTGTTAACTGAAGAACAATATAGCCAAATTAAACTGGCACTGCCAAATGGCAGTTGCTTGCTATCGTCGTGCTATCCTGTTGATGATATATGGAATTTACAACAGGATGATAATGAAATTCACATTAAAGAAGAAAATGTTTTTCTTTTAATATGGAAAAATGATTTTCTGGTCAGGG
>JALXDW010000231.1:900-1692 GCA_027070385.1 Chromatiales bacterium | reverse complement strand
ACAAATTTTAATGTTAGAAAAATTATTGGAAAAAGAGTTGAGCAAAGGCCAAATAGCACCACAAAGTCAGCTTGCCAATGATCGCATTCAATTATTACGAGATGCATTGAACTGGGAGTCCTTACCATTAAGAAACCAAGCAGCGGATATGATTGAAAAAACGGTCAAACATTTACCCTGGAGTAAAAAGCATAAAAAACAACGAAAACAGGACATTTCTCAACTGCGTCAAGTAAAGAAAGAATGAATATGTCACAGAATTTGATACTCATGTGTACAGTGGGTGGTTCTCATCAACCAATCGTAAAAGCGATTACTGAGCTTTCGCCGGATTTTGTGTATTTTTTTTGCACAGACAAAGACCCTGCAACAGGCAAACCAGGTTCAATCAGACAAATTGAGGGAAAAGGCAGTGTCATAGAAGAAAAATCAACTGATGGAACTGTGAAAAAATTACCTTCAATCCCTGTACAAACTGGTTTGAAAGAAGCGCAATATCGTGCGGTGATTGTACCACCTGATGATCTTGATGACGCTTTTAATATTATGCATAAAGCACTAAATGAAGCGAAAACAGATCACCCGGGTTCGCAAATTATTATGGACTATACAGGCGGTACTAAAACAATGACCGCTGCGTTAGCGATTACTGCGCTTGAAGAAGATAATGTCGAATTACAATTGGTTTCAGGTGCCAGGGCAGATTTATTAAAAGTAGTACAAGGTACCGAATCTAGCACCGAAGCCAATGTTGAGGGAATTCGCTTACGAAGAAAAATGGCACCGTTTTTA
>JALXDW010000231.1:0-890 GCA_027070385.1 Chromatiales bacterium | reverse complement strand
GGTATGGCTATGGCGTGGCATATAATGGTATTAGCAATATCCATCGGCCAAAAAACAGGAATTTACAGGCCCCATGGCAAATTGCACGTGACTTGAGCGAAGCCTTCGATGCCTGGGATCGTTTTGATCACCAAACCGCATTAAGTCGCATCAGTGCATACAGGCAAAGACTTGGGGCTAAATTTGGTAAACAAATTAAGTTTCTTGAAATCCTTAACGCAGAAAAAAAAGACGCTAAACATGGAGCGGCATGTTTATGGGATTTATGGCACAACGCTCAACGCAGAGCTGAACAAAACCGATTTGATGATGCTGTAGCGCGTATCTACCGATTGTTAGAATGGACAGCACAATGGTTGCTTGAGCAAAAAAATATTAATACATCCGATTTGTCACCTGATATCTTGCCAGCCCATATTAACGCAACCGAAAATCGATCGGGAAAATGGCAGCTCGGTTTGTTTGGTGCGTGGGAGTTAGTTGCAGAACTTTTTGATAAGACTACCAAAGATTTTGCCAATAATGAACGAGCTAAAATGCAAAATTATTTAAAAAAACGTAATTATTCAATTTTGGCTCATGGCAACAAGCCTGTTTCGAAAACTGATTGGGAAGAGTTCAGTTCTTGGCTTGAGCAGGCTTTGATTCCTGTTTTGAAACATGAATCAGAGAAAGTAGGGTTTCGTTTAGAAACCCAACAGTTACCCACAAGCCCAGTTTGGGAATAAAGCCGACTTAAACCTATAAAATAAACAGTTTTAGTTGTTTGTATCCTGACTAATCTCCGCCTGAATCTTCTGCTTGTCCGCTGGCCATCGGCTTTTGATGTAGGCTAACACGGCCCAGATATCGTCATCTTTCAGGGTGCTGCCCCAGGCTGGCATGTCTGA
>JALXDW010000230.1 GCA_027070385.1 Chromatiales bacterium | reverse complement strand
CCACTATCAATAATAGAAATGGAAAGTTGTTGGCTATTTATTTTTACGTCTATATTTACAGTGGATTTTTTACTTGAAGCATCAATGGCATTGAGTAACAGGTTAACCAGTACCTGCTGTAACTGGTGACGATCACCGCTCAACTGTTTTTTTGTTTTTTGAGGGGGATTAAAAGCCAACTCAAGTTGGATGGACTTGTCATTGGCAGCCTGTTGCACCAGTGCAATACTGTCTTCCAGCCAGCTTTGAATATCGAACTCAGTAAAATGTGGTGGTACTTGTCGTGCAAAATTCATAATACCTTTAACAATTTCTGAAGCGCGCAATGTCTCTTCTCGTAATGAGTGCAAATCCTCAAGCAAGGTTTGTTTGTGTTGCAGAGTAAACGCCAGGTTGTTTTCGAGATTGCGAATAGCAAGTTTGGCATAAGATAAAATATTATTCAGAGGATTATTTATTTCATGGCCGATACCTGCAGCCATCTGACCAATACTGGCAAGCTTGCCACTTTGTAACATCATTTGTTGCGCTTTATCACGTTGTTGATGAGCAAGATTGAGAGTCTGGGTCATTTCATTAAAGGCATCTCCGAGATCCTTTATTTCATCAACACAATGTTCAGTGACAGCAATCTGGTTGTGGTCACCGTGAGCATAATTTTTAAAATTTAAAACCAATGCGGATAAAGCACGGGTAACCCGATGTGCACCAATTTGTGTCAGGATAAGACCGATTAACAAGGTAATGCCAGCGACAGACCAAATAGTAATACGAATTTTAGAGTAAGGTTGGTCAACAACAGCATTGGAGACATTGATACCCATAACCCAGTTAACAAACTGGTTGGGGTAGGGTGTCATTTCAATGAAGTGTAAGGTGTTATCGGCATCAACCGGCATGGTTACCGGCAATGTAATATTTTTATCAAAATTTTGAATGTTGTCCAGCAATGCTTTGCTTGAAGTATTTTGTATATATTTTGCGGTTGGTCGCGCATATGCAAAACGCAGTTTTTGTGTATCATCAAAAAGAATCAGGCCATGGCGTTCCTTTATATCCGGATTCATTTCAACAATCAATAACTTGCCGCCAAAAGGCCGGATAGCGTGATCCAGTATATTATCGATGTCATCACCGAGTAAGGTCAGGCTAAGGGCACCAACCCATTTGTTCCTGTAATAAAGCGGGATGATATTATCCAGTAAACTTAAATGGTTCAGCAGGCTGGATTGCGCTTTGTTATGTGGTAATACCAGCGTGCTGACTTCATCAGCGGGAAGGTCTCGAAGTCGGTTAACAAAAGCAGGATCATTCAGTTCCTGTTCCACATAGGAAAAGCCAAGTAAACTGTCGTAAACAGGTTGGCTGCGTTTTTTATGGCTAACTTTTACAATAGTATTACCCTGAGCATCTAAAATACGAATAAAAAAAGTACCAGGCACAATGGTCTGAAAGCCTTCAAAAAACCGGTTAATAGCTTCAACTCGCCGGCTAAATTGAGTACTTATTTTTTGTTGGCTGATATTGTCAAGTACGGGCAAAAACTCATGTACTGTGGGTGCCTGTGCCAAGCCATAAGTCAGATCTCGGTCAGCCGCCAGACGCCGTTCAAGTTCACTGGCTAACATGGTCAGGTGCTGGTTAATATTTTTCCGGGTATCATCCAAATAGCGAGCCTGGCTGTAATAGGTTGCAA
>JALXDW010000229.1 GCA_027070385.1 Chromatiales bacterium | reverse complement strand
GTGTATTCCATCAAAAAGCATAGGAAAAACTTGTTGCATGCCAATAAGTACATAGCCACCATCGGTTGCCGGACCAATGACAACATCATTATTCTGCAGACGTGTTATTGCCGTTGCCAGATAGTCATAGGAATAAAGCAAACAATCAGAGCCGATAATAATTACATTTGAAACTTCCCGTAGCGTTTGCTCAATCGCATTTACCATGCGCATCCCCAAATCCTTGCCTTGCTGGAAATGAACTGGAATTTTTATATTCCGTTTATACAGCCATTGTGAAAAATAATCCCCCGGTTCACTCTGCCATATTTCAAAAGGACATAAATTAAAACCGGATAAATCCATTATGATTTTTTTTACCAGCTTTGCCTGTAAGTTTGCAGCCCCGTTTTTACCCAGTACTTCTATCAACCGTGATTTACATTTTCCCGGAAGTGGCAATTTTGTAAAGATAAGTATTCGAGTATCAGTAAACACGGTCTGCATTTTATTTATAATATTTTTTTACCAGCTGGCTTGCCGGTACACCAAAAAAATAAAATAAACGTAATTTCCACATTAAAAAAATAGTACTGATAAATCCCTGTGTTTCCCAACGACGACTGGAGGATATAACATGCTGACAAATACATGCGGGCGTGGAAAATTTTTTCAATGCGCGGGAAATTTCAATATCTTCCATCAATGGAATTTCTCTAAACCCCCCTATTTTTTTAAAAGTGTCTTTTTGCATAAAGATAACCTGATCACCTGTTGCAATACCCGTTAGGCGGGAGCGAATATTCATAAAAAATTCAATCAGACGCAATAACAAGTGTGAACCACTCAACCTGATGCAAAAAAACCCCCATTGTTTACTTTTCAAAGCTTGAGCAATAAGTAGGTTCGCATCAATCGGCAA
Organism: Chromatiales bacterium; assembly: GCA_027070385.1. GTDB lineage: Bacteria > Pseudomonadota > Gammaproteobacteria > UBA6429 > Thiohalophilaceae > SZUA-37. The sequence goes on along the minus strand of JALXDW010000229.1, from coordinate 5,184 downwards.
AAATGTATCAGCATGTAAAAACACAATTATCTTATTCGAAGCATACTCTACCCCGACATTCATTTGTTTTGCCCGCCCTTTTTCTGAACTCACAATACATTGGGTATATTTTTTACAAATTGAAAGAGTCGCATCCGTACTGCCACCATCCACTATAATCACTTCATGCCCTGCCTTTATTAAAACAGCAAGATGCTTTAATGTATACTCAATAGTGGCAGCTTCATTCAGCGTGGGAATAATTATAGACAGGTGAGTCATACAGGCTCAATAAAGCAATTATAATTATCAGGTTACTCAACCACAACAGGACGAAGTGTTTTCTGTTGAAGCTAAACCAGTTCTGGAATCAGTCACTGAACGTAACGTAAACATGGAATCTGACCAGTTTTCTGCACAACAAGGTTTAGCAAGTGGTTCGATCAGAACAAAATCCTTGGCTAGACTGCTTTTTTGTAATGCCTTAAAATGTACATTACTGACTGCAATACGATCGCCACGATCAAAAACATAGCCCATATCATCAGTCACAGATGTAAACGGCCCTTTATAGATAACCGTATGGCCTTCATCCAATGCAACAGTTTGTTCTGTTTTTATTGCCGTTAAGGTAACTGAACGAAATTCAATATCATTGATTATTTTCCAGGGCGCACTATCCCATTTATCATAAGCAACTGCATAAAAACCGGCATCGAGAAACTTTTTAATAAATTCTTTTTCCTGAAAAACGCCTGAAATACAGCCACTCCATAATTCCGGATCGGCTTTCATTTCATCAGGGACAAATGTATCACTGATAATATCGGATATTGCAACACGACCTCCCGGTTTTAAAACCCGAAATATTTCATGAATCAACTGCATCTTTTGTGCATCATCAACCAGATTTAATACGCAATTTGATACAACCAGGTCAATAGAATTGTCTGCAATCAATGGCTGTGTGTGTTTTTGCTGTTGCTGCCAGGCATCAAACTTTTCAAGATCATCTTTATTCCGTATCGGATGTTCTTGTAAATAACTATCGGCTGCGTTTAAATCCAGAGCCAGATCCTGAATATGCCCATAATGAAATGTAACCCGATCAGCACCGATCTTGTCAGCCATCTCTGCCTGATATTTTTGAGCCAGTTCGAGCATGTCGTGGTTCATATCCAGGCCAATCACATGACCGGAGTCCCCTACTAACTGGGCCGCAATATAACAAATCTTGCCACCACCACTTCCCAAATCCAGAACGGTATCACCTTCACGCACATACCGGGAAGGATCACCGCAACCATAATCTCGTTCTAAAATTTCATTGGGTAAAATTTTTAACAAATCAGTATTATAATCGACAGGGCAACAAAGATCCGCCTGCTGTGCCTTTGCCCCTTCTGAATAACGTTCTAATACAGATGATTTTACATCCATTGGTGACTCCTGAATAAATAGCAATGTTTAATCTAATAGTGCGCCGCCACAGCTACTGCCCTGCCCTGCAGTACAACCATAGCAATGGTCGGCTATATAAATTTTCAAACTATCAAGTGTATCGACATCAAGCCGTTCCAGTTTTAATTTCCGGTTCTGAGTGTCAGTAATGGGAAGATTTAACATTTGATTAAAATCACAATCATACAAATAACCCTGCCAATCGACACTGACCATCGAACGACACATTACTGTCGTCAAATTTGTTTTTTGATAAGCCGATTTTAATAATGACATGTACTCATCAAATGTACCTTTTGATAATAATGTACTTCCAAAACGCTTAATCGGCATATTGGTAATGGTATACAATGCATTGAAAACAATACCATGCTCATTAAAAAGTTTTTCCTTGTAATCACGCTCCAAATCCTGTTGAGACGGTGGTAAAAAAGCACCGCCCGGATTATAAACCAGATTAAGTTGTAGTGAAGAACCAGCCTGCCCATAACCAAGATCATTTAAAATCTTCAGGCCTTGCAAGCTTTTCTGATAAACACCTTTACCACGTTGACTATCCACATTATCTTCCGTATAACAAGGCAACGATGCAATCATCTCAACATTATTTATCGCTAAAAAGCGGGCTAAATTCTCCTGATCGGGTTCGGTAAGAATAGTTAAATTACACCTGTCCATCACATGAACAGACAAATCGCGGGCTTGCTGAACTAAATACCTGAAATGTGGATTAAGTTCTGGTGCCCCCCCTGTTAAATCAAGCGTTTTTACTTTCAGTTTTTTAACCGCGCTCAGTACAGAGTTAACCGTATCACGCGACATCACTTCTTTTCGGTTAGGTCCGGCATTGACATGACAATGTAAACATTGCTGATTACATTGATAACCTAAATTAACCTGCAAGGTTTCAAGTTTCTGCCGCGATAGCGCAGGGAAATCGGAGGGTAACAGTTTTTCCAGAGTATCAAGCATTTCAGGTAATTTTTAATTTATTATCAGGGTCAGACCGGCCACAGGCCTGATAGTTCAGCCATAAAAACCCTATATCAGAGTAATAGCAATATTAGGAGTCACTAACATAATGCCGTATAATTGAACTAATTGCTATTATGACATACAAACAGGAGTACAACATGCGCTGGATACAAAGCCTTAGCTGGCCAATGGTTATTTTTTTCAGCTTGACACTCGGCCTGGCACCGTTTAACCCTGAGCCACATGTGCTTGAAAAAATAACCATGCTACTAAATGGAGAGTTAACCAAACCCATTGATATGTTCGATTTAATGTTGCATGGCACACCCTGGATTTTGTTAATTATAAAATCCAGTACGTTATTTTTAAAACAACCGGAAAATGAAACTTAATCGGATTTAACCGACACAGAGCCTATGACGGATAACAAAACCAGCCTGCTTTTTGTTTATAATGCTGACAGTGGTATTTTTAATACTTTATCAGATATTGCGCATAAAGTTTTTTCTCCAGATACCTATGCATGCAATCTGTGCGCAATTACCCATTCACATTTTTCAATGCGCAAGCCCTGGAGCGACTTTCTTAAAACACTGAATATCGAACTGGAATTCCTGCACAGAGATGAGTTGGAGCAGCAGTATGGCAAGCAAAATGTCGCATTACCTGCTATCTTTTTCAAAGACCCGAATAAAAATTTGCAACTTGCTGTTCCGGCAGAGGCGATTAACCAATGTGATTCAATGGAACAACTGCAGGATATTATTAAAAAGGCATTAAAGCAGGTGGAAAAATGAAAAATCACAGCTTGTTTTCTTTTGGCCCTGGTATTAATCCTCTTTACCTGATTGATAAATGGCTCAATCCATACATTCACAATCAGCAAGTCACACTGAAAAACAAACCACTCTCTGTTAGATGGACTCGACGCGCACAACGTGCGTTATTGAAAAATACACAACCTCTCATTGTTGAAATGCAATTATATTTTTCATGTGTTATCAAAAAAAGGGTTTTGTTCAGAGACACGGTTAATTTTGATATTGCGGCTGTTAATGACAAACTGAGCGTTGCGTTCAATCCGGTTGAAGCGGCTTCGTGTGATCCGCTTGAATTTGCAAAAAGCTTTCCGGAAAAAAGAATATTTGACTCCAGCGCATCACAAAAAATGCACCCGAAATATTTAAAAATTGATTATAAAAATCAGGCGTGGCAAGGTGAGTTTACGATATAATGACGTATGCCCATAGCCTGCACATATACCCCTCCTTCCGACAAACCTGAAATTTTGCATATAGATGACGATCTCATTATTGTTAATAAGCCGGCCGGGTTATTAAGTGTCCCCGGACGAGGTAAAGACAAACAGGACTGTCTGATTTCTCGTGTGCATGCAGAGTACCCCGATGCCTTGATAGTACACCGGCTTGATATGCCAACCTCAGGTATATTAATCCTGGCACGCAACCCCGCAACACACCGGCAACTCAGCCAGAAATTTCAGGAAAGAACCATAAAAAAAGAATACATCGCCATTGTCAGGGGTATTGTGACGGAGTCAACGGGGGAAATTAACCTGCCATTAATCACCGATTGGCCAAACCGCCCAAAACAAAAAGTTGATCACCAAAATGGCAAACCCTCATTAACACGCTATGAGGTTATCTCGGTTAATGAAAAACAACAAACCACACGTTTAAAACTCACACCTGAAACTGGCCGTTCACATCAACTCCGGGTACATTTATTATCTCTGGGACATGTTATTGTGGGAGATGCGCTTTATTCTAAAAACGAAGCACAGAAAAAAACACGCCTGCATCTTCATGCAAATAAAATAATTTTTTCACATCCAACATCAAAAAAAACACTGCGTATCGAATGTAATTGTCCTTTTTAGATATGGATTTTAACTGGAATAAAACCAGACTTACAAACTGATAAAATTCGGAACACACATTAGAAAGTAAATACATTGGCATTAAGCATTGTCTGCCAAAGTTTTTTCCAGACGGTCCAGTTATGCCCACCTTTTTCAATAAACACTTTTTTGCTATCCAGTAATCGGGCTAAAAAACGGTGGCTGGTGTTGTATCTATCGCTGTCTCCATAACCAAGGAAGAGTTGCAAGCCACTGTCCTTGTCCATGGTTATTTCAAGTATATGACGCCATAATTGAACGGTTTTATTTGAACTTTGCCGTTGTTGCCGAGACCATACGGCAGGTGGCAAGTGCGATGAAAGTAAATCATCAACCGGGTATTGAGTTCCAAGATAAGGAGCTATCAAGACAATACCTTTTATAGGAGTGTGGTATGTTTGATGATACGTTAAAGCACTTAAACCACCGAGTGAAATCCCCATGAACCAGATATTTTTATAGCCGCTGTTTAAAGCCGGTAAAATAACATCATGTTGTATCCGCTCCGCAATATTCCCTGCTGTAATATATGCCAGGCGAGTATCAACAAGAACAATGTCAACATTGGGGTATTTTTTCCGAAACATTTCAACGAAACCATAATGAATAAAATCTGTTCCGGGACTGTTTATACCGGGGAACATCACGAATAAATTCGGTGTTGGTTTTGTTGTTGCAGATATTTTTGTCAAGGTCAGAGGTAACTGGCTGTTGCCATTGGAGGCACAAGCCGACAATGCCACCACCGTGACAATAATCAAGAACAGATGAAATAATTTAATCATGAATGCTTTATTCTAAAAGAATCACTACGATAAATAAATCGAATTATATACCCTGTCGCTTAA
>JALXDW010000228.1:1176-6103 GCA_027070385.1 Chromatiales bacterium | reverse complement strand
TTTCTGTGCAGGTTTTTCCGGTGTTGATGTTTCTGGTATTGACTTTTTTTGCATTGGTTTTTTTGACATCGTTTGTTATAGATTTGTGACATTTAATGCATACAATGCCATATATCTTACAGGTATTCTAAAAAAAGGTCTCAAAATAATCAGCAAATACGAACTTTTTATTTGATTGTTGTACTAACGTTAAGTATGGCGATTATAGAATAAAGTCATATTCATCATTTTAACGGAGTAGTGATAAGTGTTCATAAAAAAAGCGGTTTCGATCAAACCATCCGAAATTACACCAAAAGAAATCTATCAGCAACGGCGACAATTCCTGAAAACCTCAATCAATACGGGGTTAGGGCTGGCGGCTACCGGTTTGCTGGCAACACATACTGCAGACGTTTTTGCTGGTTATGGTCTAAAGACTCTCAAGCATGTTAAAAATACCAAATACACAGTTGATGATGATTTAACAGAATATAAAGATGTTACAACTTACAATAATTTTTATGAGTTTGGTACCAGCAAATCATCGCCTGCAGCAACAGCGCATAAATTAAATACTACACCATGGTCAATTAAAGTGGAGGGGCATGTTGAAAAACCGGCAACCTATCATTTAGAAGATTTAATGAACGAACAAACACTTGAAGAAAGAATTTATCGTTTACGTTGTGTTGAACGCTGGTCGATGGTTATCCCCTGGTTGGGTTTCCCTTTGTCCGAGCTGATTAAAAAAGTAAAACCAACATCTAAAGCAAAATATGTTGAATTCTCAACCCTGTATCGTCCGGAAGAAATGCAAGGCCAACGTCGTGGTGTGTTGGACTGGCCATATGTGGAAGGGCTGCGTATGGATGAAGCAATGAACCCGCTCGCCTTTCTTGCAGTAGGGCTTTATGGTGAAGTTTTACCAAACCAGAATGGTGCTCCAATACGTTTGGTTGTGCCATGGAAATACGGTTTTAAAAGTATCAAGTCAATCGTGACGATACGTTTTACCGAACAACAGCCCGTTAGTAGCTGGACACGTGCAGCACCACGTGAATATGGTTTTTATTCAAATGTTAATCCAAATGTGGATCACCCGCGTTGGAGCCAACGACGGGAGCGTCGTATAGGTGAATTTTTGAAACGTAAAACATTAATGTTTAATGGCTACGCAGATGAAGTTGCACATTTATATGCAGGCATGGATTTAAAGAAATACTTCTAAAACGGTAAAGTAGAGATGATGCGTTTTTACAAAATCAGTGTGTTTATTCTGTGCCTGCTCCCAATTAGCTTGTTATTGTATTTTTTTTATATTGACGAGCTGGGGGCCAACCCGTTTGAAACATTAACCCGACAAAGTGGCGAATGGAGTTTGCGTTTTTTATTGCTCACGTTGGCAATGACACCATTAAAAGTCATCTTGAAACAAAGCTGGCCATTAAAATTTCGGCGTATGTTAGGTGTCTATACATTTTTTTATGCCTCTATTCACCTTTTAACCTATATCTGGTTTGACCAATTCTTTGACTGGCCTGAAATCTGGCTGGATATTGTAAAGCGTCCCTTTATCACCATGGGTGTCTTGTCCTGGTTTATTTTATTGCCATTGGCCGTGACTTCGACAAAGGCAATGAAAAAACGCAGTGGTCGCTACTGGAAAAAATTACATCAATTTGTTTATCTGGTCGGCGTATTGGTGCTATTGCATTATTTCATGTTGGTAAAAGCAGATTATTGGTGGCCGGTTCTTTATGCTGTGATCTTTATAGTGTTAATGACTTTTCGATTTAAAGCAATACAACAGGGTATCAGTCATCTATTCTGGTTTAAAATACCGCTGCGGCAGGAATAATAAAAGCGGTCGACACGTCCAATTAAATCCCCTACTATTTTCTTGTTTTTGTATTAGCAGATACTTATACATTGCAGAATGCACAGCCTTTATTTTTTTATCGTCCTCTTAAATCTGTAAAACTTGGCTTTTTCGAGCAGCGAAAGTTATAATCTTACAAAAATACAATAAGAGATGGGTTCAATTTTTAAACCTGTAAAGCAGCTGTGATGCGGGTCTGTTGAGCTTTCTGATGTAAGGCTTATTTTTGAGATAATTTGAGTTCTGACAAGGTATTTTTTACTATTAATGCCGGCCATTGATAGTCAAAAATAACACAAGCAGGGCCAAAAAAGTCGAAATAAGGCAATGGATGAAAGGTTAGCAGAGCTTAATTATATGCTTAATTATTTGTTTTTTAATGGAAAACTAAAAACCACTTAAATCTGGTTATGTTTAACATGAATCGCTATGGCATACTTGCCAATTATTTTTATCAAAACCTGCTTTTAAAGTTGGTTTTACAACTACGCGAGACACCGTAGAGGAGATCCGAATGTCGATTAATCGTCGCGAATTTATACAAGTTATGAGTATGGCCGCAGCAGCAGGTATGGTTCCGGGTTGCAGCAAATCAGATTCAGATAGCAAGTCGGGTATGAGTGCTGCCGGCAAGTCCCCGGAAGATATTTATAATATCCCCAAATTTGGTAATGCCACTATTATGCATTTTACCGACTGCCATGCCCAACTTAACCCTATTTACTTCCGTGAACCGAATGTCAATATCGGCATTGGTGGCAGTTTGGGGCAACCTCCTCATTTGGTGGGTGAAAAATTATTGAACCACTTTGGTATTAAACCCAATACATTGGAAGCCCATGCTTTTACTTATTTAGGATATGACCAGGCCGTTAAAAAATACGGTGCAGTGGGTGGTTTTGCACATTTGCGTACACTGGTTAAAAAGTTACGCGCAGAAATGGGACCTTCCCTATTAATTGATGGCGGTGATACATGGCAAGGTTCTTACACGGCTTATAAGTCACGTGGTGCGGATATGGTCGGTGCTTGTAACCTGTTAGGTGTTGACGTTATGACCGGTCATTGGGAATTCACTTATCTTGATAACGAAGTTATTAAAAACGTTAAAGACTTTAAAGGTGATTTTGTTTGTCAGAATGTTTTTGTTAAAGACGATGCCGCATTTGACTACAAGTTTGAAGACTTCGAAGGCTTTAACGAAAACACTCAACGCGCGTTTAAACCTTATACTATGAAAGACCTCGGTGGTGTGCGTGTTGCTGTTATTGGGCAGGCATTCCCTTATACCCCTATTGCGAATCCACAACGCTTTATTCCTGACTGGTCGTTTGGTATTCGTGAATCAGAAATGCAAAACACGGTTGATATGGTGCGTGAAAAAGAAAAGCCGGATCTGGTGATTGTTATTTCACACAACGGTATGGATGTTGACTTGAAGATGGCATCACAGGTTACCGGTATTGATGCTATTTTTGGTGGCCATACTCATGATGGTGTACCTCAACCTACGGTCGTAAGTAATAAAGCCGGTAAAACACTGGTTACGAATGCCGGTTCAAACGGGAAATTCCTGGGTGTGATGCAGTTCGATGTAAAAAACGGCAAGTTGCAGGATTTCCGTTATCGATTGGTGCCTGTTTTTGCAAAAATGCTTGAAGCAGATAAAGAAATGCAAGCATACATTGATAATGTGCGTAAACCTTATATGGACATGCTAACCGAAGAATTGGCTGTGGCTGAGTCCACCATGTATCGTCGTGGTAACTTTAATGGTACGTTTGATCAAATTATTTGTGATGCATTACGTGTTGTAAACAGTGCGCAGATTTCATTGTCTCCTGGTTTCCGTTGGGGAACGACTGTTCCTGAAGGACAGGTGATTACAATGGATAACGTGATGGATCAAACTTGTCTAACCTATCCTGAAACCTATGTACGTGAAATGGCCGGTTCTGAGCTCAAACTGATTCTGGAAGATGTGGCTGATAATATCTTCAACACCGACCCTTACTACCAGCAAGGTGGTGATATGGTTCGTGTTGGTGGGTTGGACTACACCATTGACCCCCTGAAAAAAATTGGCAAGCGTATTACTGATATGCGTCTGGATGATGGTACCGTGATAGAAGCAGACAAGAAATACACGGTTTCAGGTTGGGCAACCGTGGGCTCAAAAGCACCAGGCAAGCCTATCTGGGATGTGGTTGCAGAATATTTGCGTGATGAGAAAGTTGCCAAAATTGGTAAGTTCAATACGCCTAATATTGTGGGTATGCAGTCTAATCCGGGCATAAAAGACTATTTAGGTGCGATTAGCTAATCGGGTTTTATTATAGTCGGCTAAAAGGCGTTGATCGAAAGATTAACGCCTTTTTTATTGCAGGATGTTAATTGATAGTTCACAAAGCAATGCTGGCCGTATAGTTCTTTAAAAATGTGGTGAGTGGTTACTTGCGACTGGAATTTTTTATCGGTAATGATTAATTTTTTACTTTCAACTCATTCATTCGTTTTCGAGTCAGTGTAAAATCAGTGGGGGTTTGCTGTTGTTGCCATAATTCGATCTGTGGCTCAACCAGCGCAGCCATCATTTCAATGTGTTCATCCATATCATTCAGTGCGGGGATGTAATGGTAATGCTCTCCACCGGCTGCGAGAAATATTTCCCTGTTTTGCATATTAATTTCTTCGAGTGTTTCGAGGCAGTCAGCTGAAAAACCGGGACAGACAATATGTACGTCCTTGATACCTTGTTGTGCCCATTGCAACAAGGTTTTGTCAGTGTAAGGTGTCAGCCACTCCTCGACGCCCATGCGTGATTGAAAACTGATGGCCCATTGTTGTTCATCCAGTTTTAGTTCAGCAGCAAGTAAGCGAGCCGTTTTATGACATTCACAAAAATAAGGGTCGCCAGCAGTGAGGTAGGACTTTGGCAGACCATGGAAGGAGAGTAATAATTTTTCCGGCTGCTTGTGTTGTTGCCAGTTTGTTCGTATGGAATTTGCCAGTGCTTTGATATATTGAGGTTTATCATGATAGTGATTAATGAATGCTATCGTGGGA
>JALXDW010000228.1:0-1166 GCA_027070385.1 Chromatiales bacterium | reverse complement strand
CCGATAAAACGTAACTCTGGTATCCAACGCCACTTTTTTAGAATATTGAAAACCTTATCGTAAGTGGTCGCTGTTGTTGTTGCTGAATATTGAGGATACAGTGGCAGGATAATAATTTTATCAATATTTTCCTGTTTAAGTGAATCCAGGGCTTGTTCAATCGAGGGTTTTCCATAGCGCATGCCCAGTGCAACGGCTATATTGTCAGTTCTTGAATTAAAAAGATCTTGCAGTTTTTGAGTTTGGTGCTGGCTAATGGTTAATAGCGGTGAACCTTGTGTTGTCCATACCTGTTGATAAGCATGAGCGGCTTTACGTGGCCGAATGCGTAAAATAATACCGTGTAAAATCAGCCACCAGAGCCAGCGAGGTTTATCAATGACCCTTGGGTCACTTAAAAATTCATTTAGATAACGACGAACTGCAGAAGTTGTTGGTGCCTCCGGTGTACCCAGATTAACCAGTAAAATACCGGTTTTAAAGGCTGTAGTGTGATCAAAGGACGTGTTTTTATCAGAAGCCGACATAAGCGTTAATTCTACTGTTAGCGCCTGCCAGATGCAAACATGCGCTGATAAGGAGGGCCGTAGTATAATTAATCGCAATGTGATAGCTATCACAGCTATGTTGTCTATTCAGCGTATTCTCTGTCTTCTTAATTTCATATCGAGAGGATGCATTATGAAAACCACCTTAAAACAAAATTTATTATTCCTGTCCACATTCGCTTTTATTTCCACCGCCATTGCCGATGAAGTGACAGCCCCGGCTCAAGCCACTAACCCTACCGCGTTACAATCAAAAGAAGCGGCTGTACAGGAAAAAACAAATACCGACAATATGAACCCGGCAATGATGTCAGAAAAGCAAACACAACTCTCAACCGCAGCCACGGAAGAAATGGCCGGTTTTTCACGTGGTACGGTTGCCCGTTCTGTTTTTACTACTCTCATTGATAATCGTGAACCGGTTGATAAAGTGCAACAGGTTCCACAACAAAAAAATGATATTTTTTATTTTACCGAGTTGCGCGATATGGCAGGGCAAACTGCAAAACATCGTTGGGAATTCAAAGGTAAAATTATTTCAGAAGTAAAATTTAAGGTGCGTGGTCCTCGCTGGCGTGTTTGGTCGAAAAAAAGTTTTGCCCCTGTCTGGTCAGGTGA
>JALXDW010000227.1 GCA_027070385.1 Chromatiales bacterium | reverse complement strand
AAATGAATCCTCTGCTGGCGACGTTTGCCCGGAACCAGCCAATAAATACTTTCAACAAACAGTGCTGCAATATAGCCACATTCTTCAATACTGCTTGCCGTTTTACGGCCAAATGTTTCTATATTATGGTATACCAATGCCATCATGATATTAATTGCTTACTGCATCTTTAACAGTCGGGTGAATTGTAAAAACTTTATCGAGACGGGCAAGTTTAATGACCTGCAATGCAGCATCACTGACTGCTGCCAATGAAAAGTCCAGATTATTTTTTTTTGCCAGCTGCAAACCTTCAACCAGACTGGCGATACCGGAACTGTCAATGTAACCCACCTGGGACAGATCCACGACAACGGATTGACGAGTTTCCAACTGTTGTAAAATTTCTTTACGTGCATCGGCTGAACAATACAAATCAATTTCGCCCGTCAACGTTATAATACTAAAGCCAGCCTCTGTTTTTGTTATGCACTCCATTTACACTATCTCGCTTATATTTTCTTTGTCAGTGTTAACCGGTTTCCCTGATACCGCTCATTATGAATATTTTCAAATACCACACTGTCCATGATCTGTTGAATAAAGTTCAAACCTAACCCGCCTGGTCGTACTTCTGCCAAATCCTTTGCTTTGATGCTCTTTATATCGACCATTGGTGCAAAATCTGTAAGCTCAAAACGCCATTTTTCATTATTTTTTTCTATAACAATAAGTATTTTTCCACCTTCCTTCCCAAAATAAGCATGTTGAATAATATTCATGCAGGCTTCATTCAATGCAATGACTATTTCATCTGCTATTTTTTTTGCCATGTTGTGTTGTGAAAATAGCTGTCGCAACGTATTGCGAATAAGCTGTAAATTAACGGCCGTGGCTTCAAATTCAAGTTGAGTAACAATCGTAAATGACACGTGAACTTCTCTTTATTCTATTATTAGCAGGGTCATATCATCACGTTGGCCCTTACTGCTTTCGGATAAATGCTGAATAATAGTATCCAATCGTTTTTGCACTGGGGCTTTATCCAGGCTCGCAATCAATGAAACCAATCCCATTACCCCTAACTCTGTATCATTCGGTGCATAGCCTTCAGTAATCCCATCGGAATAAATATACAAATGCCCTTGCTGTAAATTAAATGATACTTCTTCGTAACACATGCCCAGCACAATACCCAAAGGCGGTGTATCGGCTGCAAGTAATTTTATTTTTTTCTCACTGGCTTTGGGGTTAAACAAGACAGGAGGCGGGTTACCGGCATTCACCAGTGTAATCTGGCCATCTTGTGGATTATAAATACCTGCCACCATGGTAACGAACATGCCGCGAATACTGGTTTCACAAATTTCATGGTTAATTGTTTTTAATAATTCTGCCGGTGAATGGTTCTTTTTACCCAGGCAGCGAAATAAACTGCTGGTTTTGGCCATCAATAAAGCTGCATGCATTCCTTTACCGGAGACATCACCCAGATTAAACATGACGCGACCATCATCCAGCTTGAAAAAGTCATAAAAATCACCTGATAATTCTTTTGCCGAAACATTGATGCCATGCACGGGAATATCATTATTATCTGGCGGTAATAAACTGGCCTGAATTTCGCGCGCTAACTCCAGCTCATTATTCAATGCCGCTGCCAGTGCATCGCGTTCACGTAATGTTTTTTCCAGGTTCCAGGTTAATTCCTGGTAACTGCTATTTTCTTCTGCAAGGCGTACATTGGCGTCACGCATCACCTGTTCAAATTCAACCTGTTGTTCAACTTTTAAACCTAAACTGATCGCAGCCTCGGTAACCAATTCCGGCAAACTGGCACATAGTGCCTTGATTTTTTGTTCATCAATGCCGATGGCCTGGCTTGTTTTTGCACTTGCATCTTTTAGTGCCTGAGAAGGATGATTACTAGTAAAGATATGGCTTATCCAGTCAGCGGCCTGCAAGATAGCCGATAACGGATTTTGCTCACTATTGGTATAAATATGTGCATGATGTCCACCAATCGCTTCCCCGAGTGATTCCGGTAATTCCCAGAACTCTGTTAACTTTTGCCCTATTTCGGTGTGTGTGACTGAAAAAATTTCCTGTTCTTGTTGCAGCCGCTCACTGGGCGACAAAACACGTAACCGTTGCCACTGTGTTGTTTGTTCAGGGTGAAGATAAAATAAGATTAATAAACCAAAGTCCTGTAACAAACCGGCAGTAAAACTTTCGTCCACGTCCTGTTTAACCAATACTGCAAGCTGTCTTGCAATCAGTGCCCGTCGTAGCGAATCTTCCCAGAAAACTTCCGCATCAAAATCAGGAATGGCTTCTTTATTAATTGCATCGTGTATTGAAATACATAACACCAGATTACGCAGTGCCCGCAGGCCTAATACCGCAACAGCATTACTGATGGATGTCACTTCACGGGAAATACCGTATAAAGGTGAATTAGCAACGCGTAATAATTCGGCCGTTAATGCCGGGTTGGTTTCTGCTATGTCGGAAATTTCATGACTGGTGACTTCTTCACGGGCGCAGGCACGAATAATCTGCAATGCCGCCTGGGGAGGCGCAGGCAAATCGGTCGGTTTAATACGTTCTAATTGTGTAACAGCTACCATACCCCACTGTATCGGCCACTGAAAAATTTATTAAAGTGCTTAAAGTTTATTTTAGGCTAAAGTTAATATTATTTAGGTCGCCACTATTAGCATGAACATCGAGAATATTAGCTCAAAAAATAACCAATCAAAGGCTAATACAAGCAACACGCCCCCCAAGGTTGGCCTGGTCATGATGGGCGGAGGAGCACGTGCCGCCTATCAGGTGGGTGTACTAAAAGGTGTGGCGCAATTAGTTAAAAAAGGGGAACCCAGCCCTTTTAAAATTATCTCCGGTATCTCGGCAGGTGCCATTAATGCCACCGCGCTGGCCAGTGCCGCCCATAATTACCAAAAAGCGGTTTTTCGACTACTGACCATCTGGGGCAATTTTCATTGTGACCAGATATTTTATACCAGTGCCGGGGGTATTCTTAAAACCAGTTTACATTGGCTGATTGGCATGATGCTAACCAGCCTCACAAAAAACAAACCCCTCTACCTGCTGGATCGCGCGCCCTTAAAGGAGCTGCTTAGTAATTACTTACATACTCGAGGCATCCAGCGTAATATTGATAATGGTCACTTACATGCTGTCAGTGTAACTGCTTCAGGTTATTCCTCCGGACATAATGTCACCTTCTATCAAGGAGACCCTGCCATCAAGAGCTGGAAACGTGCCCGCCGTATCGGTTGTCGTGAAAAAATCAATGTTAGTCATCTGATGGCTTCTTCTGCCATTCCCTTTATTTTCAAACCTGAAAAAGTAAACCGTGAATTTTTTGGTGACGGTTCAATACGTTTAGTGGCTCCACTCAGCGCAGCTTTGCATTTAGGCGCTGATCGGCTGATGATTATCGGTAATCGAAAAGAAGACGATGATGCTACCCAACGCGTCAACCAGAAAAATACGCCCAGCTTTGCAGAAATTGCTTCTCATGTTTTAAACAGTATTTTTCTGGATAGCCTTGAAGGCGATCTGGAACGGCTCACGCGAATTAACAATACCGTCAGTAAAATTCCGGACCAGACCATTATCGAACATGAAATACCACTGCGCAAAATAGATACCCTGATGATTTCCCCCAGTGAAGATATTGGCCGGCTTGCAGCCCCCTATGCCAAAGATATGCCTGCACCGATTCGAATGCTGCTGCGTAGTATCGGTGCCATGCGCACAGAAGGTTCCAGCTTGATGAGTTATTTATTATTTGAAAAAGGTTATTGCCGTGATTTAATTGAATTGGGCTATGAAGATACCATTGCCAAAAAAGATGCAATTAAGGATTTTTTAATGTTGTAGCACTCAATTTACAGCAAGCTTTGTATAGGAATCACGATGCATATCTATCACTTCAACCGTTATAATCGAAACCGGTAACGCCAATTCAGCAAGCCCTGACAAAATAACTTCACCCAGCTGTTTCTTGTTATTGTTATCACGCCCTGATTTTATCCTGGCCTGAATATGAATATAAGGCTCACTCCCGCCTGCATTTGTGAAGTGCGTAAAAGGATAGGCACGGGTTCTAATCTGATTAGCTTTAAACAAACCACTGTCCGCTATCGACTGATGCACAGCCTGTAAAACAGCTCGAATCTGGTTTTCATTAATATTTTGTTCCGGGTATTCAATAATAATATGTGGCATAGTAAAAACCTTTTTTCAAGTGAATGGCTTCCGCTCCGGTTCATACTCTTCATACTGTGGTAGATCATCACAGATCGTATCCCAGTTTGCTTTCGATGCAACAAAAATGTGGGCTTGTGGCTGTTCTTTAATCTCCGAATCAATCGTTCCTAAACGTACACGCACCTTACCCGGCCGTTTCTTGTTTTCACTTTTTATAGGTGAACCGCAATGTCGACAAAAAAAACGGGTTTGTGTTGCTGACAGTTTATGCGCTGTCAAATCGGCCTCACCACAGGTCATTTTAAAATGTTCACTGTCCACCACCCCATTAGTAGCATAAGCACTACCTTGCAGTTTTCTGCACTGAGAGCAATGACAATAAATAATATTGTCTATCGTAGCGGTAATTTCAAAAGTGACCTTGCCACAAAAACAACCGCCCGTATAGATTATTTCAGATGCCATAAACTTAAACCCGGCCAGTAGGTAATAACAAGTACAGCGAATAATAGAATAAGCATAAAGGGAATGGTAGCCTGATAAATTTCAGTGATCGGTTTTTTAAATCGATAACTGGCAATAAACAGGTTCATTCCAACAGGTGGCGTAAAAAAACCAACCTGCATATTCGCCAGGAAGATAATCCCCAAATGTACGGGGTGAATACCGAAACCAAGTGCGACAGGAACAATCAAGGGAATCATAATGACCAGTGCAGAAAAGATATCCAGAATTGCACCCAGAATTAATAAAAACAGGTTAAGTAGAATCAGGAATGTATACTTACTTTCGATATTGGACTTTATCCACTCAAACAGTTGCGTCGGTACTTCTGCATCTATCAAATAATTGGTCAATGCCAACGCCACACCCAGTATCATTAAAATACCCCCAACCATAATCATGGAAGTATGCATGACCTTAGGCAGTTGTTGCAGGGATATTTCTTTATAAATAAATACTTCGATAATAATAACATAAAGTGCTGTTACTGCTGCCGCTTCTGATACAGCAAAGAATCCGGAATAAATACCGCCTAAAACAAAAAAGGGTAAGGGGATTTCCCATTTTGATTCATTCACTGCGGCAAAGAATTCTTTTTTATTAAAGGCACTTCGGGGTATCGGGTCTTTTCTTGTTACCCATAAACTCCACATTGCCAATAATACAATCATTAAAACAGTTGGTAATAAACCGGCAACAAAGACTTCTTCCATCGTTACCGATTGTTCAAGACTTAATTGCTGTACGATAACCACATACAAAATAAGTGGTAACGATGGCGGCAAGAGTAGGCCCAGACTGCCTGATGTGGTCACCAGTCCCAGGCTGAATTTTTCGGGGTAACCCGCCTGCTTTAACGCCGGCAATAATAAAGCACCCAGTGCCACAATGGTGACACCCGTTGCTCCGGTAAAAGCGGTAAATAAAGCACAAGCCGTCAAGGTGACAAAAGACAGATTATTGGGTAACCAGCCAAACAGGGCCGTCGATAAGCGAACCAGTCGCCCGGAGGTATTGGACTCACTGAGTAAATAACCGGCAAAAGTGAATAAGGGTAAGGCTAACAGTAATGGCGTATTGGTGATGCGATAAAGCTCAATCGTAATCACCGACAATTCAATATCACTGGAATAAAAACCCAGCATAGCCACTGCCAAGATGATTGAAAATAACGGTGCGCCAAAAAAAGCCAGGGCAACGAGTGCCAAGCCTATTATTACAATCATCATAACGGTTTTTTCACGAACAATAGTAACGTTAGAATAATATAGCGTATGGCAATATTTGCAAAAGCAATCGGGATAATGACTTCTGTTACCCAGACAGGGACTTTGGAAAAAGCGATTGCACCATCCTGATAGTCCGATATAACAAAGCCGATGCTATAC
>JALXDW010000226.1 GCA_027070385.1 Chromatiales bacterium | reverse complement strand
GTATTAATATAAGCATCATTTGCGCTGTTTCTGACAAAGCCAACAATTGTACCCTGTAAAAAGTAATCATCATAATAACGTGTATATGTTATTCCACTACCGGTAACCCAGCCAGCGCTAAATCCTAGTGCTTGTGTTGCTTTTCGGTGAGAAACCACTTCGTTAGCATATAATACGCTGGGTAACAATACGATCAGCATCATAAATAAAACAGCACTGAGGTAATCTATTTTCATTTTTTCGCATAGATACATAGTTTTTACCAATTGTAGAGAATACCCATGGCAGGTAGCGGGCTCACTTCCCACTCCCAATTTTTTTGTACTTCTTCTACAGAAATTGCGTAAACCAAATTCAAAGAAAAAACCAGTCCTTGTCTACCTGGGTTACCAATATCAATCCCCAAACCAGCACCTGTATGGAAAAAATAATTATTGTTTCCTTCATGTGAAATTTGCGTACCGTAAACAATCACATCTGAATCAACTATACCGTCTTGATAATGAATATCCATCCCGGTAATAAACTTTAGTGCAACGGGAAACATGGATCTTGGCTGCCTGACTTGGTGAATATACCTGGCATAAGATAATCCAATTTTATAATCAGTTTTGTATTGATCAACATTACCAATAAACGAAACTTGCAACATGTGTGGCCCAAGATAATTAACATACGTCAAGCCGGTTCCCAAAATATATCCTGCACTGAAACCAACGCCATGCTTTACATTCTGGTTTTTTGTGATTTCATCAGCGGCGAGTTGGCTACAAGTAATCACTAGCATACATCCCAATACCCATATCAGTATTACATTGTTAAAATAATAAGGATGTGATTTGATTTTTGTAAACATAGTCTATTACCAGTTATATAGTAAGCCTATATTGATCTGCGCCCCAAGACTCCATTCCCAATCGGTATTCATTTTTTTCACTGAAAGTGAATAGCTTGTACCGATTGAAAAAACTAAACCCGGTGAAAATGTATTACCTATCTCAAGGGCAATACCGACCCCTGTATGAACAGATTTCTCGAGATGAATCTGCTCATTGCTCCCTACTTCTATGAGACGACTCTTAGAATATCGACCTTCTATAACGGTAGTAAAAACCAGGGCGGTGGGTGGAAGTGCTTTCACAACAGTAATTTCGCTAAGCACGCGACCGTGTGACGCACTAATCATAAAATCAGAAATATCATCCTGACTGTTAGCCCGTATAAAAAGAGCACCCTGATAAAATGATTTGGGAGAATAGATACGATATATCAAACCAGGACCAACCGTACTGCCCGCAGCAAAGCCTACCGCATGCCTGGCACTACCAAACGTGTTCTCTTGAGCTAGTACGGATTCCGCCAAAAATAGGAGAAAAATAAGATGAATGAGCTGTGAAATTATTTTATTCATATGCTGAACGCATGCTAACCAAGTCATTGGCTTGTTGATATCATAAACCTTTGTACTGGAGAGCACAAACGGACATTAATAACCGCAACGAAAATCTATTTAGTAATAGAATGTTAATGGTGTAATACGCTAGCGCTATTACACCCTACAATTCGACTTAATATTACCTTACAGTCCTGCCCCAATGGTCGTCACACTGTTTTCGGTTTACTTTTTGCCACAAAATAAACGCCTAGTACAATCATTACACCACCCACCGCCTGCATCGAGCCAAATGCTTCATCCAGTAAAATAACGGCAAGTGTG
>JALXDW010000225.1 GCA_027070385.1 Chromatiales bacterium | reverse complement strand
ATTCAATGCGGTGGCTATCGCATCCACGACTTCTTTTTGAGACACCTCCCAGAGTGCACTTTTATGCTGATCAACCGCAATTATAAATTTTTCAGCATTGGCTTCTATACTGTCATCCACATCGACAACTGCTGCTGTATTTTCAAAGACTGTACGCACTTTTTTTGCAATCGCAATTTGCCCGTTATAATCCAGTCCATAGACTTCGGCTACCAATGGTGAATAAACCGGTGGACCTGGTGGCACTTCAACAATTTTTATATTGGCATTGTATTGGGCTGCTATTTTTTGCAATGGCTCTCGTACAGCCTGAGCAATAGTATGACTTTTTAAATCACGCTGTTTTTTATCAACAAGATTCACTTGAATATCAGCAACATTTGCTCCTTTGCGTAAATAATACTGACGAACCAGTCCATTAAAATTAATGGGGGCAGCCGTGCCTGAATAAATCTGGTAATGACTGACTTCAGGAATACTTTTAAGATAATTACCCAGATTAGTGAGGACTTTTGTTGTTTGTTCCAGCGTTGTTCCTTCCGGCATGTCGACAATAATCTGGAATTCCGATTTATTATCAAACGGTAACATTTTTAATACTACGGTCTTTAAAGGAATTAAACCAACAGATAAAATCAGCAGAACGATAATGGCGTAAAACAGTTTTTTGCGATTTGTTTGTGCACCGCCTTTTTGTGCTTTGCTATCAATTAAAAACAAACCAATGTAACGTTTAAAAAATAAATACAATTTTTCATTATTATCTTCCTCATGCTGGCTGTGCTTTAACAATCGATTTGCCAACCAGGGAGTAACAATAAAAGCAACCAGCAATGAAATCAGCATCCCGATAGAAGCGTTAATGGGTATCGGACTCATGTACGGCCCCATTAAGCCACTGACGAATGCCATTGGTAATAATGCCGCAATCACAGTAAAAGTTGCCAGTATTGTTGGCCCACCGACTTCATCAACTGCAACCGGGATAGATTCTGTTAATTTATCCACTCCCAACATCATATGCCGGTGGATATTTTCAACAACCACAATCGCATCGTCCACTAAAATACCAATTGAAAAAATTAATGCGAACAAAGACACCCGATTAAGCGTAAAACCCCATGCCCATGAAGCAAACAATGTCATGGCTAAGGTGATAGTAACGGCCAAACCCACTATCACTGCCTCTCGCTTGCCCAGAGCAAACAATACAAGTACCACCACAGACAAAGTTGCAAAGATAAGTTTATGAATCAGTTTTTGTGCCTTACTGTTGGCTGTTTCGCCATAGTTCCTGGTAATAGTCAGTTCAATATTATCCGGAATAAAAACACCCTTTAGCTGATCAATACGTTTGATAACCGCATTGGAAACATCAACCGCATTCACTCCGGTTTGTTTGGCAATGGCTATAGTGACGGCCGGGTAATTATCTGTTTTATCTCCATGTAAAGTAATATTACTGATCTGTTCAGCTGAACGTCTGATTTTTGCAACGTCTCGTAAATAAACCGGTTTACCCTGATGTACAGCAACAATTAAATCCTGCAGTTCATCAACCGTTGTCATAAACTGTCCCGCCTGTACCGCCACTTCTTTGTTATTGGCAACTGTATAACCAACCGGTTTGGTGACATTGCTCAGAGTGAGTGCCTGACGTAATTCATCGATGGATATGTTGTATGCGGCCAATGCGGTACTATCAAGCTCCACATGCACG
>JALXDW010000224.1 GCA_027070385.1 Chromatiales bacterium | reverse complement strand
CATCTTGCCGGTAGCAACCCTTTTGAGCTTCTTGCACAAGCCCCCGCAGACTACATTGGTGTATTGACTGATAAAGATCCCGAAACACAGCAAGCCGGCATCTGGTATTTTAACCCACAACAAAAAGCCATTATTTACACTCTGCGCTACAGTGAAACATTTAGAACCACACTAAAGGGCCAACCCCGTATCCGCTTTAAAATTAAATTGATTTATAGTGATAAAAATCACAATCACCGTTACGATGCCGGCACGGATACGATTGCCGGCCTGGATTTAATATCCCCGGATAAATATGAATGGATAAGCCCCTAAAAAATAACCCAAAAACCTAAACTTCAACCAAGCTTAGCCGATATATTTTATAACGAATGAATATGTCCCCATGTTCACCTATTTCTGGAGTTGAAGTATGAAAGTAGCACGTACAAAACAATTTTCAAATAGTCAGTCAAATCAAGGTTTTACACTGGTTGAGCTGGTTGTGGTTATTCTTATTCTCGGTATTTTAGCGGCCACCGCTTTACCCAAATTTATGGATGTCAATGCAGAAGCACACTCTGCTGCTGTTGCCGGTGCCGGTGGTGGCTTAGGAGCCGGTATTGCGCTTGCCCATGCACAGTGGGTGGCCAAAGGATCCAGCACCACCAATATTGATAATATCGTCGGCTTTGGTAATGATGATGTGGATGTAAATACCTCCGGCTGGCCCACCGATACCGCAGGTGCGAACAGCATTACTAATGATGCAACCGGTGATGCCCAATGTGTCAATATCTGGAATGGTGTGATGCAAAATCCGCCCAGTGTTGCTACTGCAGCCGGTTCGGATTATATCGCTTCCACACCGGCCGCTGAACGATGCCTCTACACTTACAATGGGACCAGTGGCAAATCCATCGCCTACAATGCCACAACCGGTGCTGTCACTGTGACAAATTAAGCCTTTGGCTTATAAGGATGAATTGACGCCATGGACGGCTCTGTCTTTTACACTTAAACAATGACGTGTTACCAGCACAAACCAGCTCTTCAGCCTGTACAACAAGGCTTTACGCTTGTTGAGCTGGTTGTTGTTATTCTGATTCTGGGTATTATCTCCATTAATGTTGGTTCACGCTTTTTGTCCGGCTCAGGTTTTTCAGATCGTAAAGTAGCCGATGAACTGATTGAAGCCATTCGTTATGCACAGCATCTTGCCATGTCTCGCGGCGGGGGCATTCGGCTGGTGACAACAGCAACAAGTTACACGGTTGAACAAACCGATGGCAGCGCTGTTCCAAATCCGAACCGAACCGGCAATTACGTTGTCACGATTCCATCGGATACAAGCTTAACTGCAAGCACTATTATTTTTAATGGCCTGGGACAACCGACACCCAATACCGATACAAGTATCAATGTGGGTAGTAGCTTAACTATAACCGTAGAAGGTGAAACCGGTTATGCGCACTATTAATTCTTCTGTCTTTCATTCTCATGGTGTTACCCTGATCGAAATGATCATTTTTATAGTGATTATTACCATTGCCTTCACCGGTATCATCATGGTGTTTATCAATACGGGGCGTTACAGTGCAGATCCCTTGATTAAAATTCGCAGCATTGAACTTGGCCAATCTTTTCTTGAAGAAATCCTGTTAAAAAAATATGACGAAAACACCCCTGTCAGTGGTGGCTGTGTTGATTTTGCGAGTAGCCGCTGTAGCAGTGGCATTAGTGGCCAAACCACTTTACAGGCTGATGGTGAAATACGCGGTACGTTTGACGATGTGGATGACTACCATAATCTGGAATATTGCGGTGACAATGTTACCGCGGGTGATGCAAGCTGTACGGGCAGTTGCAGTAGTTTAGTAAACGAATCCGGCAATGATATTTCGGCTGAATATGCCGGCTATTCCGTTTGTATACAAGTCAGTTTTGCCGGCAATGAACTCAATAATGTTGTACCCGGCACCGCTACAACAGTTTTAGCCAACGATGCAAAACGTATAGACGTTATCATTACTGATCCGCTTAATTCAAGCATGACATTCTCAACTTATAAGTTAAATTTTTAAGTTATGAAAAATAATCATAAAAATATTTTTCCTCACAATAATGGTGTTTTTATCAGAAAACAACCTGGTTTTACACTTATTGAAATGGTGATTGCCATTACTATTTTAGGTATCGTTGGAGGCCTTTCTGCATTAATCATTGATCGTACCGTCGACGGTTATGATGCAACTGCACGACGTGCAAAACTTCATAGCAGTGCACGACTGGCGATTGATCGTATTGCACGTGAAATACGGCATGCCCTTCCCAACAGTATTTGCACCTTTGATGGCAGTAATTGCAGTAGTTCGGCCAATCGGGTTTATTTTTTAAAATCGACTGATGGGGGTGAATACCAGACGTTATCCGGGACTTATGCCAGTGGCGCAATACGTGCACCATTACCCGTATCACCGATGGCAGCAAGCCTTTTAGATGTGCTTTCTACCAATAATCTAAATGCCTCTGCTAATGATTGGGTTGTTGTTTATAACACCAACAATACGGATATCTATAGCAGTACAACCCGACGGCAGCAAATAAGTAGTATCTCGACAAAGGATGTGGATGGCAGCGCACCCAATGATGATATCGCCGTTATAAATTTTTCCAGTGCCGTTTCTTTTGCAACACAGTCTCCTTCTCGTCGATTCCAGATTATTCAAAATAATGCCACCCTTTTTTATTTAAGCGGCACTGATCTTTTTCGTGCAACCAGTACCTTCACTGCCCCCAACACACCTCTTAATCCACAATTACTTTTAGAGAATGTCAGCGCTTTAACATTTAGCTATGTCCCCGGCACACAGCAACGTGCCAGTGTCTTAACCATTGATTTAACGCTAACTGTTAAGGGTGAGATTGTTCATATGATTCACGAGGCCCATGTTCAAAATGCAGCCTAAACACCTCTTTAAATACCAGCAAGGTGTCTCTATTATCGCCGCTGTTTTTTTAATTACGGCATTAGCGTTGCTTGCAACTGCAGCAGTACAATTAACTTCGACCAGCCAGCAATCACTGAGCCAGGAAATAACTTCGGTTAAAGCTTATTTTGCCGCACAAACAGGTTTGCAATGGGGTATGTATCAATCTGTGTATGCAACAACAGGCAGCACACAAACGATCACCTTATCAAAGGGTGGTTTAAGTGGCACAACGGCTACTATTACTTTTTCATCAAATAACATTGATAGCAATACTTATTACCAGATTAGCAGCACCGGGAAATATGCCACTGCGACATCACCGGAATATAGCTCACGACAATTAAGAGTGAAATTTAAACCATGATACGCTTTATACTCACGTTCATACTGCTATGTTTCACATCGTTAGTGATGGCAGCACAAACTTGTAGCACCTCACAAATCGGTATTGCCAGTAATGATTTTAAAGGCATATCCGGCTCATCAGATAGCAATGTTATTGCCGTTGGTAAAAATGGCGTTGTTTATATTTATGATGGTAGCAACTGGTCGGCAAGCAGCTCAGGCACAACACGAACACTGGAAAGCGTTTTTGTTTTAAATAGCAACGCTGCTTATGCTGTTGGCAAAAACGGTACTATCAGAATTTACAATGGTTCAAGCTGGTCAGGCTCCAGCAGTGGCACCGGCGAAACATTACGAGGTGTCTGGGCTTACAGTACAACAGAAGTTTATGCCGTTGGCAAAAAAGGAAAAGTCTTACGTTATAACGGCAGTGTCTGGTCTGATTTATCCGCAGCAGCAAATACTGGCAGCGAAGATCTGAAGGCGGCCTGGGGTGATAATGCAAATTTTTATGCCCTCGGCAAGAATGGCAATCTCTATGTCTATAATCGTAGTGGGGATAGCTGGTCAACGATAACCACCTGTGCGACCACATTAAATGATGATGCCAATGCCTTATGGGGGGATAGCAGTGGCAATATCTATATTGCTGTTGATGGTGGTGCGGTTTATAAATACGACGGCAGCACATGTACACAGGTCGCAACGGCATCGGAAGATTTAAAAGGTATTTTCGGCTCCAATACCACAGGCGAAATTTATGCTGTTGGTAAAGACGGAGAAATTGTTTTTTATACCGGCTCCAGTTGGGTTAATGCTTCCGAAGGCAGTGAAGATATTAATGCTGTATGGGTATCGTCAGCTGGTAATGCATACTATGCAATGGATAAAGGCTATGCATCCAACTGCACTTACACAGCCGGGGGTGGCAGTGGCAGTTTATGTACAACCACCACCACAGCATCGAAAGAAGATCTCAAAGGTATTTCCGGTAGCAGCAAAACCGATGTGCTTGCAGTTGGTAAGGAAGGAGAAGTCTGGTCTTATAATGGTACGAACTGGTCCGCTGTTAGCGTAACAGGTAATCCCAATAAAGATCTTGAAGATGTTTATGCCATTGATAGTAGCAACAGTGTTGCGGTTGGTAAAAAGGGAACCGTCTTAGTTGAAACCAGTGATAGCTGGAACACCCTTACTGCACCTACCAGTAAAGATTTAAAAGGTGTATGGGCCTATAGCGTATCTGAAATATATGTTTTTGGTAAGGATGGCAGTATCTATTCCTGGAATGGCAGTGCCTGGACAAATCAGGGTAGCCTTGCCGGGACAGATAATAACGACGATTTTGAAGATGCCTGGGGAAACAGCACCTATGTGTACGGCCTGACAAAAGCAGGTCATTTATTTCGTTATACCCGCAGTGATGGAAGCTGGACTGAAATTACCACCTGTGCGGCAGGAGGGGGGGTCGACTTTAAAGATTTGTGGGGCGATGGTAGTGGCAATATTTATTTTGCCGGTAAATCAGGTGGTTCAGGGGTGGTCTATAAATACAACGGTTCAAGCTGCACACAAGTGGCGACGGCGACAGAGGAATTAAAAGGTATTTATGGTTCAACCTCAACCGGTGAAATCTATGCGGTTGGTAAAAAAGGCTATTACCAATATTACAATGGCAGTAGTTGGGCACAGAAGCGACAGGGCAGCAAGGATTTCAATGACGTTTGGGTTGCGTCTGATGGGACGCCTTTTTATAGTGGCAAAAAAGGCACGCTGACCACCTGCACGATTACTTCCACCTTTGATCATATTCGCATTACCCATGATGGTAGTGCATTGACTTGTGAAGCCGAATCGATCACAGTGCAAGCCTGTGCAGACAGTACTTGCAGCAGCACCTATACCAGTGATGTCAGCATTACGTTAACACCGACTGGCTGGACTGGTGGCGACACACAAACCATTAGTGGCGGTAGCAGTACTTTTACTTTAAGCAAAACAACTGCAGCAACCTATACGCTTGGTGTATCATCGTCCAGCCCGTCTGCAAATAACAGTGTGCAGTGCGTCAATACCGCTGCAGGGAATTCAAGCTGCGATATTACTTTCTATGATACCGGTTTTATCTATGATGTTCCCAATTTAACAAGTTGCGCGACTTCTGCGAATGTAACCATCAGTGCAGTACGTCTTGATGATACCTCGCAGGCGTGTGTACCGACTTTCCAGAACACAACAAAAACGGTTAATTTCTGGAGTACTTACAGCTCGCCAACCACCAGCACTAAACAGCTCAGCATTAATAATGGCAGCACCGATACCACCATTACAACAGCCTCTCCCGGCACGGCGATTGATCTCACATTTAATAACAGTGGTCAGTCCAGCATAACAGTCAGCTATAACGATGCAGGACAATTAAGTTTAAACAGCAGTTATACCAGTGGTAGTTTAAGCATGACAGGCAGTGATAGTTTTGTTGTTGTGCCGGCAAAATTCTATGTTTATAGTGATGATGCAAACAGTGCCTGTGCCTCTAACGATGCAAGTTGCAGTGCCTTTACCCAGGCAGGTAGTCAATTTAATCTAAAAGTACGCGCAGCCTGTGCAGATAATACAGTTACACCTAATTTTGTACTTAATAACATTGCCATTAGCCATACCAATACCGCTCCGGCGATTGCACAGGGGGCACTGGGTGTGAGCAGTGTTAACATGGCATCAGCGGATAATGGCGAACATACGATTAGCACACAAACGGTTTCGGAAGTGGGTGTCTTTACCTTTACGGCAACCTCACCCAGCTATTTAGGTACAACCGGCCCAGGTGGCACAA
>JALXDW010000223.1 GCA_027070385.1 Chromatiales bacterium | reverse complement strand
ATATTCCAGCGCCGTGCGCGACGCTGCTCAACAAGTGATGCAAAAGCCAGACGTGATAGTACTTCCTGGTCAGTATTATTGTTTTCATTCATATCAGTATTATCCATTATATTATTGTTTAGATTTGGAATTGACGTTTAAGCCAGTGATACACTGCTTTTATATCCGGGTAAATATCTACCGGTTTACACTGTTGCAGCCGCGTTATGTCATGCACACCATGGGCAACACCAATGGCATCACAACCGGCATTACGGGCCATGTTTAAATCATACTCGGTGTCACCAACCATCACTGTTTGGTGCGCCTCTACACCAACAAAGTCCATAATTTCATACAACATTTGCGGATTAGGTTTGGAAAAAGTTTCATCAGCACAGCGTGTCACATGAAAGTATTGCTGTAAATTTGTTTCTTTCAATACTTTATCCAGTCCTTGTCGTCCTTTTCCGGTTGCGACGGCCAAAAAACGGGTATTTTTATTTAACAGCTCAAGAAGTGGTTCAACATGACTAAAAAGTGGAGATGCTTCACTCTTGTCGTCCAGAAAATACACACGATACTGTTTTACAAATTCATCATAAAAATCGGTTTTATCAGGATACAACATTGTTAATGCTTCTTTAAAACCCAATCCGATAATATTGCGTATTTGTTCTTCACTGCGGCTATCAAAACCCATATCTCGAATTGCCGATTGCATACAATTCACAATTTTTGCCTCAGAATCCATTAAGGTTCCGTCCCAGTCGAATACAAATAATTTATACTTCATCAATACTGAATATCAAGATTAGTTAACACTGTTTGTAGCTCGTTGTCTAAAGGTGAAATCAATCGTAACCATTTACCTTCAAATGTTTTAACCGATAACTTTTCGGCATGAAGAAACATTCGCTTTAATCCCATAGTTTTCATTTGTCGATTAAATTCATCATCGCCATATTTTTCATCACCTGCAACAGGATGCCCTAAACTTTGCGCATGTACCCGTATCTGGTGAGTTCGGCCGGTTTTAATAATTACTTCGTATAAACTCGCCTGCTTGCGTGAAGCTATCACATTAAAATCACTGATCGCATGTTTTCCCTCAGGATTGACTCGCACTATCTTCTCACCTGAGGGTAAGGTACTTTTTGTCAGTGCAAGTTCCAGGTGATAGCTTTTATTTTTCACATTACCTTGCACCAATGCAAGATATACTTTTTGCATCTTATGTTGACGAAGTTGATCTTGTAAATAACGTAACGCGGAACGTTTTTTGGCAATTAACAAACAACCGGAGGTATCTTTATCCAGACGGTGAACCAGCTCAAGAAACCGTGCATCCGGCCTGGCCAGGCGCAAAGACTCTATCAAGCCGACTTTAACCCCGCTGCCACCATGAACCGCCAATCCGCTGGGTTTATTCAACGCCAGGAATTCTTTATCTTCATAAATGACCGATTTCTCTAGCAATGCTGTCATATACTTGCTTTCTGTAAGGGTATTACGCTGTGCTACTCGCACCGGGGGCACACGAATTTCATCACCAGCCCGTATTTTGTAATGCGCCTTGATCCGTCCCTTATTCACACGTACCTCGCCCTTACGCACAATCTGGTAAATCTTGCTGCGAGGTACTCCTTTTAATAAGGTCATTAAAAAATTGTCGATCCGTTGCCCCGCCTGATCCGTGTCTATTTGTACAAAACGTACTGCGGGTATGGCTGACGGCTTATCCGAGCGAGATTTAGAGCTGGAT
>JALXDW010000222.1 GCA_027070385.1 Chromatiales bacterium | reverse complement strand
GTGTTCGAGTAGCTCCCCAAGACCGACATCCAGTGGCCGGTTAATAGTGACCCCCATGGCGCCTTCATCGTTATGATTGCAAATGTAGCTGACGGTATGAAAAAATTCAGGATCGGCCAGATTTGGCATAGCGATGAGAAACTGGTTGGTTAAACAGGTGGTTTCGAAGTCACTCATAACGCTAAGTATTGACCAGAGTTCGGTATCACGCAAGGTTTTTGCACACAGAGTGCTGGTTTCGTTAGCGTGCCGACATACCAAAGCGATTATTATTTTTAAATCGCCATACCCGGGGTATATGGAGTATTTTTGTATCACGTAAAATTTCAGGCGTCAGTGGTGGGTACGGGGCGGCTAAACGAACAATGCGTTTTGCTGCATTATCCAGCACCGGGTAGCCGGATGAACGCAGGATTTTAACCGACTGCAAACTGCCATCGGGGTTGATTGCAACATCCATGGTCAACTCACCGGTAATATTTTTTTGAATGGCGGCACTGGGGTAGTTGATATTGCCAATGCGTTCAACTTTTGCGCGCCAGGCATCGAGATAACTTGCAAAGCGATGTTCTCTGGCATTGGCAGCATTAATATAAGTGTGTTCCGGGTTTTTCTGATAGGTTTGTTTCAGACGATTTATTTCTGCACTGATGTGTGCAATTTCACGGCTGCGTTCAAATAATTGTGCTGCGGTGACTTTCTTCGTTTCAATGGGGACCACTTCCTGTTGCCGGTCACTTTGAACTTTTGTTTTCGATTGTTGTGCGGTTAAGAGTTCCTGTTGAAACGTTTGTTCTTTTATTTTAGGTGGAGTGACTTCATCACGACTGTTTGGTGCAAAACCGTGTTCCTGAGTGGGGGTCGGGTTGGAAAACGGACTGCTGGGGCGTACCTTATCATCAATATTTCCTCCGCCAATCTGGTTTGCTTGTGCAAGATAATCGGCTTGTTCGGGGGCTTCATCATTTTTATTGTGTACCAGGGTAATTTCCATGGTGCTTAAACTGGATGAGTCTTTGAGCAGTTCCAGGTCAAAACTAACACCAAGAATAATAATGGCATGAATGGCGAGAGCGAAAAAAACAGTCATGCTCAGGCGTTCGGAACTTGTGCCTGGGTTGGTTTCGGGGGATTGATTAAGCATGATATCCGTCATGCTGACTACTTTATCATGATTTTTGTTTTTGGTGATATGACTGGAGTGTTTTGGTTAGAAACAGACGATGTTTTGGAGATAAAAAAGGGAGGGAGAAGAACTGAACATGCTTCGCATGTTCAGGAGCAAGTGCGCGTGCAGAAGACGCGCACCCGATTATTTGATTTTTGCTTCTTTGTATTCAACGTATTTACGCACAACCGGGTCATACTTTTTAATAACCATTTTATCGGGCATGGTGCGTTTATTTTTGGTGGTTGTGTAAAAGTGGCCGGTGTTGGCACTGGATACTAATTTAATTTTGTCTCGCATGGTTGTTGGCCCCTTTTAGAATTTTTCGCCACGGCTACGCATGTCTGCGAGCACGGTATCAATACCTTTTTTGTCGATAATACGCATGCCTTTTGAGCTTAAACGTAAACGTACAAAACGGTTTTCAGATTCAACCCAGAAACGGTGTGTTTGCAGGTTCGGTAAAAAACGGCGACGGGTTTTATTGTGCGCGTGGGAAACATTGTTTCCTGACATAGGGCGTTTACCCGTTACTTGGCATACTTTTGCCATAATCTTGCTCCAAATCGTTAAATTTCCACTGTTTGCTAATAAC
>JALXDW010000221.1 GCA_027070385.1 Chromatiales bacterium | reverse complement strand
GGCTAAAATTAATGCCAATAGCTGGCAAACACCGGCCATCTTCGACTGGTTACAAACCAACGGCAATATCTCCGATGAAGAAATGTACCGCACCTTTAACTGTGGAATCGGCATGGTCATTGTGATCGATAAATCCGATGTTGACACCGCCATTGCGCTACTCGATGAACACGGCATCAACACCAGCATTATCGGCACAATTGAACAAAGCCAGCAGCAAACTCCGCACGTTAGTATTCAGTAAAGCGGAAAGATAACGGGCATGTTACGCATTGTTGTTCTTATTTCAGGTAATGGCAGTAATTTACAGGCCATTATTGATGACATTCATGACGATGAAATTGATGCAGGCGTTGTCGCTGTTATCAGCGATAACAATGATGCCTACGGTCTACAGCGTGCCAAACAGGCAGGCATAGATACCGTTGTCGTAAACACAAAGAACACGACCTCGCGCCGTGAATACGATCAGCAACTCCAGCAACAAATCGACCAGTACCAACCCGACCTGGTTGTACTTGCCGGCTTTATGCGTATTTTGGGGGATGACTTTGTAAACCATTACCATGGCCGGCTAATCAATATTCATCCATCATTATTACCCAAATATCAGGGGCTCAATACCCACCAGCGGGTACTCGATGCCGGTGACAGCCATCACGGAGCCAGTGTCCATTTCGTTATCCCTGAACTCGATGCCGGGCCACTTATATTACAAGCTGAAGTGCCTGTTCATGATAACGACAACGCTGAAACACTTGCTCAGCGTGTCCATAAGCAGGAACACATTATTTACCCTCTGGTTATCAAATGGTTTGCAGAAGGCCGCATAAAAATGCAGGGCAATAAAACCTTTAAGGACGGTAAAGAATTAACAGCAAGTGCAGCGATGTTGCATTTGATCTGAAATGTAAAATTATTCAGCTGGTTTTCACCGGAATCAGCTGTTGAATGAACATTTTCAAATCCTCAGGGTCATAATAAAAAATCACTTTTAAAGATATTACTATGCTAAAAATTGTAAGTCTGTTGTTACTACTCAGTGTTACAAACACCAGCCATGCCAACCTTCTCCTATCCGGTTTTAAAGTTGAATACGATGTCAATTACAATGGTATAGAGTTAGGTGTCAGTAAACGCAGTTTATCTCATTCATTACCTCAAATTGCCATCTACAAGGCCACCACTATCCCGGAGGGTTTGGCAGCATTACTAATAAGAGAAACCGTTACCGAAACGAGTAAGCTTCATATCAGCCGTGAAAATGTACAACCAGTTCAATACCTTTATCTAAAAAATAAAAAAGGCCATATTGAACAGCTCCAAATTGATTTTAACTGGCAAACCGGGCAACTTGAAAACAGCTATTCCAAAACCACAGAAAAACTGACCGCCAATTCTCATGACTTGCTCAGTTTTCAACTGAAAATGATGCAGGATTTACAACATAATAAAACTGAAATGCAATACCGTATTGCAACCAAACGACATACTCGTGACTACCATTTAAAGGTAGTAAAAAAAGAAAAGCTGGAAACACCACTAGGAGAGTTTGAGGTTATCAAACTTCAATCCGATATCACACAGGGTAAAAGCCAATTTACATTCTGGGCTGCTCCAGCACTGGAATACCTGCCGATTAAAATCCAGAAAGTAAATGATAAAGGTGACAGCTTTGGTTTTATATTACGGGCTTTTAGCGTTCAGCAATAAGGGCTTTTTAAGCCTTGGGTAAGGTAACCCCTTGTTGCCCCTGATATTTACCG
>JALXDW010000220.1 GCA_027070385.1 Chromatiales bacterium | reverse complement strand
TTTTTTGATCGGATTGAATAGAGGCGTTTGTCTTACAAAACATACGATCAGATTCGTATTCGCTGATACTCAATTGAGGGGGCTGCTCTTTTAAAGTAAAGAGGGGCGTCATTTCTGTGATTTCCCTACTATTACAAAGCCCCATGATATTAATCAGATCTCCCTCACTGGTACTTTCCCATTTTATATCAAAATCCTCTAGGCTATACGGCGTAATTCCGATATGTTCCATCAATTGGCGATAAGCCAAAAAAGCACCATAGGCATTCCAATGTGTATCGTGTTTGCAGTAAATTTGCCGGTCATCTTTTGCAGCTAATAAGGTTGTCCGCACATCCAGTAATTGCAGCGGTGAATTCCGCTTTTCCAACGCCATTAATATTTGGTCAATTTTAGAGATACTCTTTTTTTGAAGGATTTGCATCCTATTGGGAATATTGTCGGTATAGATGGTCGATTTGGCCGGGTAAACTGCCATATAATACGCTATCCCACTCTTCCCCAGTTGACTTTTCCTGTCTTCCCACGCTTGGAGATGTTGCTGCAATTGTTGGGGATTAAACAAATTTTCATGGCTATAACTCTTGATGGCGTGATCGACCAAAGATGTATAATAAAACCAGTCATCCGCTCCAACGATCGACTCCTGCGGCTTTGGCGAACTACCAAAAACAGCGTATTTGATAAAAGCATCCCAATGATTAATCAGATTCCTATAACTAAAATGATCTTTAAAATAAGCCTCAAAATCCGTTGCAAATTGGGAGGTCAATTCAAATTCAGGCAACTCATGCAACCGCCTTCTTTCACAACTATCATATTCCTGCAAAGGATGATACAATCCAATCGTTGGAAATATTAGCAACAGCAAAAAAATGAATAAATAAATATGTTTAATAATCTGTTGCATGGTCAAAATTTGAAGTAAATAAATGGGTGATGGGTCGCCATCGACAAGGCGAGGATACTGTAAATAAACAACCCGATGTATAGGGTGCTTTTCGCAATTAGTAAAAGATTTGGGGAGCGATTTAATCCTTTAAATAAGATGACTATCCGTGACCGAATGGGCATCGTCAAAAGAATACCCACTATAAACAAAAAAATGAAATACGGATTCAAATACAAGAGCGCATAATAATCGCCTGTCGCTTTGAATGAAAACATATTTTTAAGATAAATCAATGCCTGATCCAAGGAGGCTAATCGAAAAAAGACCCACGTAATTGAAATAACCAATACGACATAAAAATGGCGCAGAATAGCCGGCAAACGTGGTAATAATCGAGGATTCAGCCGCTCAAGGATCAAAAACACGCCGTGAATCATCCCCCAAATGATAAAATTATAACTAGCACCATGCCACAAACCCGTAATAAAAAACACAACAATCAAATTGAGATAAGTGCGAAACTTTCCCTTGCGATTCCCGCCCAAAGGGATATATAAATAATGCTTAAACCAAGTCGATAAAGAGATGTGCCATCGCTGCCAAAACTCCTTGATTGATTTGGAAATATAAGGGTGTCTAAAGTTCTCCGGTATATTGAACCCCATCATCAAACCCAAACCAATGGCCATATCCGAATAACCGGAAAAATCATAATAAATCTGCAAGCTATATGCCAAGACGCCCAACCAATTGACAACACTCGGCAAGGATTGAATATCCCCATTAAAAATCAGGTCGGCAATGATGGCAAAATTATTCGCAAACACTATTTTTTTGACAAGCCCGCGAATGAATTTATAACTACCGGCAATCAT
>JALXDW010000219.1 GCA_027070385.1 Chromatiales bacterium | reverse complement strand
GCATACAGTGCGATGTACCGTGTATCTTTATTTAATACAAATTTTTCTTCACGACTTACCCCTGGTAATAGCCGCTTTAATTCCTGTTTGGCAACAAAATCCGCACCTAATACTTCCTTATCACGTTCATATAAACCGATAAAATCTGCGCGACTAAACATTTTCTTGGTTTTAAGTTCATAAAGCCGAACAAAAAGTGGTGATGGGCGTTTTTTATCATCCGGGTTGATATCTGCATCTACTTTAAGATACAGTGTTAAATCCGTATCGAACCCTAGCTTGGTGCCAACCCATTCATTAACTGACGAGCAAGCTGTTAGAAAGGGGAACGTCAATAAAACTAATAATATGATTTTTTTTCTGATTGTCATTCTTGTTCTAAACCCCGTGTAATTTTGTTTTACGTTCTATTGCCAAACGTTGCAACTGATCTTCATATGCTCTAACAAATTCATCCCCAAAAAGATATTGAAAAGAGTTATCCATATCATCAAAAATCTCGGCATAATAGCCCGTGTATCTTTTCCAGTTTTTTGCTTTTTTTAATCCTGAAATAAAATCAAGATAGCCTTTTCCCTGTCGTTCAAAGCGATCTTCAAGATTATCAGGGTTAAACCGTTCAATAGCTCCTTCAAAGGCTGCCCTTATTCCCGCTAGAATCGCAACCTGGTGTTCAGCAATACCATGAAAACCATCCTGAATCGCTTCAACCGGTTTTTTATATGAACGCCCTTTTTTAAGAAACATATTTTCAATAGCGTCATCAACATTAGCTGAAAACTTTAATGGATTATTCTCAACCGGTTGAATCGTTGTAACATTCATTCTGAATTCATTTTTGATACTATTGCGAGATGTTAAAACCTTCATCATTCCGGCAATGGTTTCTCGAATGATTTCACCGGCCATCCTGTTGATCTCTGTGATTTGTTCCTTATCAAGATGACGGGCATCCAGTCCCATTGCCTGAATTGTTGTAATATCTACCGATACATTACCCGGCAATGAATGAGCTATTTCTTTTTTTGAACGAGCCAATTGTTGTTTAAGCAGGTTAAGTTCTTTTCGTAATTTTATATTTTCATTTTGCAAAGCTAACATTTTTCTGCGTTCATCTTTTAATGATGATATTTCAGTTTGCTGTGCCGGTTTAACGGATAGTGCTGGGGATGTTATATCACTTTCAAGAAGGGCAGTATCTTTATCATCATCCCAATTCTCAGGAATCATTGAAGACTGTTCTGCAGGCTTTGGCCAGTCCATAGATTGTCCCAGGATATCAGATTGGTCAGAAAAGCTGTGAGAGTCAAAAACGGCATTATCACTGACTCGGCGCCCCATTGTGGCGGCACCATCCAATAAAACCAATGGATCTTTTTCCTGTGGTACAGCATTCACGATCGATTCAACAGCTGGCATAACATCACCGCTGGCAAAAGGATCAGTATAAGAAATATCCGGGCTAACTATCGCTTCAGCCATTGGCTGGCTAAAAGGATCATCGATTAAAAGTGGATCAACATTGGACGTTGAACCTGAAGTGCTTAATGAATTTATAGCCGTCTTTTTATTATCTTCCAATAACGTAATTTTAAACTTATAGTCACTGAGTTCAATTTCATCACCGTCCTGGAGTTGTACCTTACTGCCTTTCCCCAGTGGCTCACGTGAACCATTAAGGAATGTACCATTGGTACTCATATCCGTTAATATGTAAGCACCCTGTTCAAACGTTATTTTGCTATGGCAAGATGACAGATAACAATCCGGA
>JALXDW010000218.1 GCA_027070385.1 Chromatiales bacterium | reverse complement strand
AGTGAAGATTGTTATTATATCTACCGTCTATAAGGAGTTATTCATGAGTAGCGAATCGAGCACATTAGATAAAAAGGATCAAAAAAGTAAAAAAAAAGAAACTGTTTTTAATCCGAATTTATCAAATCAGTATCTGGATAGATTAAACCTGGATATTCAGCCACGTGAAGATGACGAATCCATTGCAGATGATCTTGATGACTCTTATTCAGGTTTAAGCGATCGTATTGAAAATTGTATGGCAATGACGATGGAGGCTTTCCCCTGTTTTGACTTTCAATATCCTTCGGCTGCATTATCCCGAAAGCCAACTTTTGAAAATCAGTATGAAGTTTTGTGGTCGAAGTATAATGTGCATCAGCAGAAGGCTGCGCTTTATGTACATATCCCTTTTTGCCGCTCAAAATGCTCTTTTTGTTATTTTACCGTGGCGGCTAATCGTGGTGAAGATGAGATTGATATTTACCTTAACGCTCTGGAAAAAGAAATTCAAAGAATATCACCGCATGTACAGGACAGGGAAATTGAGTCTGTTTATATTGGTGGCGGAACACCAACGTATTTAAGTGCAAAGCAGTTAGAGCGTTTATTTAAAATGCTTTATAAATACTATAATTTAACTAATGTTAAAGAATGGTCAATCGAAAGCACGCCTACTCTTGCGACAGAAGATAAAATAAAAGTCATGAAAGAGTATGGTGTGAACCGTTTCAGTCTGGGAATTCAAACCACACATGATCATATTCTAAAGAATCTGAATCGTTCATTTGAACGTAAGGATATTGAAAATGTAATTGAGCTGTCACGTAAAATCGGTATTGATAATATTAATCTTGATTTTATGTATGCACTGCCTGGTCAAACTATGGATGATTGGCATAGCACGTTAACAGATGCCATTGCGCAGGACATTCCAGGACTAACGGTTTACTCTCTTGACTTGCATGAAAGCACCCAGTTTTTCAGAAAACAGGATGATTTGAACTTGCCAGATCTGAAAATGCAACTAAAAATGTATGATGATGCAATGGAGATTTTTGACAAGAATGGTTATAAAAAAATCAATAATAATATTTTTGCAAAAGACAAATCAATGTATACCCATCAAAATCGACGTTGGGAAAACCTGCCATTGATAGCAGTTGGTGCGGGAGGGCAATCCTATTCACCCGGTTATGCTTATCGTAATATTCCAACATTAAAAATTTATCTCGATGCTATTCATGATGACAAGTCCATATTGCATAAATATACCCCGGTTGTTGATGGGCAGGAATTTTATCGGGAAGGTGTTTCTATGATCCGCTTTGCTCAGCTGGACAAAGCCGCTTTCGAAGGCCGATATGGTTCACCATTTAAAGAGCGATTTGAATTTTTGATCGATACTCTGATTGAACTGGACTATATGGAAGAAACAAGTGACGAGCTACGATTAACCAAGCGGGGTTTGCATCGTTCCAATATGATCAGTATGTTTTTCTACTGTGACGATGTGAAGAAAAAACTGGTGGATCACCTGTATGTTGCACATGCTCCACAAATGCAGGCATTGCGTTCAGTCGGTTTAACGGAACAACGTAATTTACGATAAGATTTATTATCAAGTATTGATAAAATTTATCATCCACTGGGCGACAAGCTGATGGTCGG
The DNA here is from genome assembly GCA_027070385.1 of Chromatiales bacterium. GTDB lineage: Bacteria > Pseudomonadota > Gammaproteobacteria > UBA6429 > Thiohalophilaceae > SZUA-37. The sequence continues at coordinate 129 of JALXDW010000218.1, read as the reverse complement.
TACTTTGTCGTAAATATGCTTTGGCTAGCTGACGTTGTTCTTTAGTTAGATTTTTTGACTGTAGCCGTATAATCAGTTTGACATAGTCTTTGCTGAATTCAGGGTGTCCCTGGAAGGTGAGTATGTGGT
>JALXDW010000217.1 GCA_027070385.1 Chromatiales bacterium | reverse complement strand
ATCGCAGCCTTGGTGGTATCAAGAACATGAACGGCTTACCCGATGCATTGTTTGTTATTGATGTCGGCCATGAAAAAATTGCGATTGCCGAAGCTAACAAGCTTGGTATCCCGGTTATTGGTGTTGTTGACACAAACAACTCACCGGACAACATAGACTATGTTATTCCTGGTAACGATGATGCAATTCGTGCGATTACCTTATACGCACAAGGTGTTGCCCGTGCGATTCTGTTAGGTCAGGAATCAATGGTTAAAAATGCTGGCGGCTCTGCTGAAGAAGATGGCGAAGTTAAGAAAGTTGCCAAAAAGAAAACAGCCAAGAAGAAAACCGTGGCAAAGAAAAAAGTTGTAAAAAAAGCAGAAGATAAAACTGAAGACAAAGCTGATTCATCTGAGTCAGAAGCAGCGTCAGAATAATTTTATCCTGAAAAGATTAAGGGGGCAGATGCCCCCTTTTTCTGTATATGCAGGCTAGAGTATTTTATTTATGCGTAAAGCATAAAACAGGTTAAAAGATTTTTAAGAGGATATAAACATGGCAATTACAGCGGCAATGGTAAAAGAATTACGTGAACGCTCAGGTGCGGGCATGATGGAATGTAAGAAAGCACTGGTAGAAACAGACGGTGATATCGATGCAGCAATTGAATTAATGCGTAAATCAGGCGCAGCAAAAGCCGACAAAAAAGCAGGTCGGGTTGCAGCAGAAGGATTGATTGCAATTAAAACAACAGATGACAAAAAGTCAGTTGCAATAGCAGAAGTTAACTGTGAAACAGACTTTGTTGCAAAAGAAGCAGCATTTATTGAGTTTGTTGATAATGTGGCTGCACGTGTTCTTGCTGATAACCCGGAAAATGTTGAAGCATTAAGTGCAATGCCCGTTACAGATGGCGGCAGCAGCATTGACGAAACACGTAAAGAGTTGATCACTAAAATTGGTGAAAACATGACAGTGCGTCGTTTTGAACGCTTTGATGCAAAAGGTGATATTTCTACTTACAAGCACGGTGTTCGTATAGCTGTTGTGGTAGATATTGAAAACGGTGACGATGAGCTTGGTAAAGACATTGCCATGCATATTGCAGCAAGCCGACCAGCCTGTATTTCTGAAGCAGATGTTGATCCGGCAACACTGGATAAAGAACGCGAAATTTTTGCAGCCCAGGCAGCAGAAAGCGGCAAACCGGAAAATATTATTGAAAAAATGGTTGAAGGCCGAATCAGGAAATTCCTTAAAGAAATTACATTGATGGGGCAACCCTTTGTAAAAGATCCGGATCAAACAATTGAGCAGCTTTTAAAATCAAAAGGTGCAACCATTCATCGCTTTGTGCGTATGGAAGTGGGTGAAGGGATTGAGAAGAAGGTTGAGAATTTTGCGGAGGAGGTTGCTGCTCAAATGGGTAGCTAAGCCGCTTTTTTTGGCTTTATATAACTGTGTTGTCAGTGAAACTTAAAATACTCATTTACTGTATGTAAATTCCGTTTTTAAGTTTCACTTTCGCCTTGTTCTATAATAGTCAAATAACCGGAGGGTAGTAGAACTGATTAAATCACCCTCTGAGAACTCGCGAAAGTTTAAAGTAAATGGATGTCATTGCGAGCGCGAGCGTGGCAATCTTGTTCTGTCAGATATTAAGATAAAATAACGATACACTGGAATAATATGGCAACTAAATATAAAAGAATACTTCTCAAACTAAGTGGTGAGGCTTTAATGGGGGAACAGGACTTCGGTATCGATCCGAAAGTACTCGACCGTGTTGGTGCTGAAA
>JALXDW010000216.1:6005-6310 GCA_027070385.1 Chromatiales bacterium | reverse complement strand
TCGTATGGGATTCTGGATTCGGGTTCCCGTTGGTGTTATCGGCGCCATTCCGCCTTTTAACTTCCCGCTCAATTTGGTTGTACATAAAGTAGCGCCGGCAATTGCAGCGGGCAATACAGTGGTAATAAAACCCGCGTCCGCAACGCCGGGACCTTCCCAACTCCTGGTGCAAATGCTACTGGAGGCCGGATTGCCGCCCAAAGCGATCAACCTGGTTTACGGCGGCGGCTCAACGGTGGGCGAACAAATCGTTCGCAATGAACGAATCGCCAAAATTACTTTTACCGGCAGCCCTTCCGTGGGCA
>JALXDW010000216.1:0-5995 GCA_027070385.1 Chromatiales bacterium | reverse complement strand
CAAACGTATTGAAAAAATATCCGGTTTAAAGAAGATTACCCTCGAATTGGGTTCTAATTCCGCGGTTATTGTGGATGAGAATTCCGATCAGGAGCTCGCGGTAACGCGTTCAGTGATGGGAAGCTTTGCTTATGTGGGACAGGTCTGTATTTCCGTTCAGCGCATCTACGTGCAGGAAAATATTTTCCCCTCTTTTTTAGAAAAATTCGTTGAAGCAACCCAACAACTGAAAATCGGCAATCCTATGAACGCGTCAACGGATATCGGCCCCATGATTACGGAGCGTGAAGCTATCCGCGTGGAAGAGTGGGTAAGAGAAGCCGAAAAAATGGCAGCCCAGCCCAAAACAAGGTAGAACATCAAACCGAGCCACTCGGCTAAATCATTAAAGAAAAGCGACTTCCAGGTAATACCAATAATGGCCAGCCCCCAGATAATAATAAGAAATCCCCAACGCCAGAATCCTTTGAATAAAATAACATGGACAGGTGTAAAGGTACCCGCAATTAAAGCAAAAATAGCCGCATGATCCAGACGCTGTAAAACAAGCCGGGCAAGCCCTTTATGATCCAACAAATGAAAGACGCCACTCATGGTCAACAGGAAGACAACCGAAAAAACAAACACACTCACTGCTATCAGATAAGCACGATGCCCGCGGGCAAGGCCTATCAACCGAATACCATACAAGAAAAAAATAAAGGCGGCCAGTAAATGGCTGAGAGAGCTGAAAGGATCACTAAAACCGGGAATTGATATTACATTCATATGCGTATAACAATAACAAAAAACCAGTGTTAATATTTAACGGAGTTATCAAATATTATATTTATTTTTTACCGTTTGTCACCAACGAACAAGATAAAATCGCTCATATTCATATGAACTATCCAGACAAAAAAAACACACTGAATAATAAGCATTCCCCCAAATAAAAACCTTCTCAGGGAAAAACCGAACAACATCAATAAAGAAAATAAGAAACCTGTTATTTTAAAAGAATATTTGTATTTATCGAACTTCAATACTGTTTTTAAAATTCTGATAAGCTGTATTTATATTTTCAAGCAACTTGTCGTAAAGTTGCGGGGTAAGCTCTTTCTGAATATTTTTCAGCTCACTCATACATGCCTGATGGTATTGCTTCGCTGCATTTAAAGCGTCCGTAGAGGAAATTAATTTTTCTTTTTCCTGCTTCTCTGCATCAGGCTCCATCACATTAAGTAGTTGCACATTCGCTGAACGGGGAATCATTCGGGTCTTGCCATCCACTTCCGCTGAAGCAGTCAAAGGACCCGACTTTGTAAAATTTTCCCCCTGAAAAATGAACACCTCACCCACAGGTACCAAATAAAACTTCATCAATTATTCTCGCAATTATTGTTGGTAAAGACGCTAATGATAATCCATATCCTTCAACCGATAAATCGGCATATCGGATAAAACCAACCTGCCCTAAGAGAATGCATGAGCAACAAGACACGCATTAAAGCAAACACCAAAGAATTAATCCCTGTAACATAACTCATGCTAGAATCAGGCTATTATTTTTTTAATCATGGTCATTTACGCCCTTGTCTCATAAAGGTCTTATCGCTGTTCATTCTGCCGTTCTTATTTTCGGTTTAACAGCTTTGTTTTCGAAGCTGGTTTTACTCTCGGCTCTGGAAATTACATTACTGAGAAGCATTTTTGCAATGTGCGTTATTGCGGCCATTATTTTTTGGCAAAATCAATCACTGCGACTCAGAAACGCCAAAGATTATACTATTGCATTCTTGCTTGGTATTTTGCTCGCCTTACACTGGGTTACTTATTTTCATGCCATGCAGGTCTCTAATATTGCAACCGGTGTGATTGCACTTTATACCTTTCCCATTATAACCGTTTTTCTGGAACCACTTTTCCACGCTGAACAACCTCATTTTAAAGATATAGCAAGTGCCTTCATTGCCATGTATGGGATCTATTTGCTGTTCCCGGCTTTTTCTTTGGATAATCCGATGACACAAGGTATTTTATGGGGCATATTGTCTGCCTTGTTGTTTTCACTGCGAAATATTATTCAGGGGCATTATTTTAAAGGCTACTCTGCACGCCAGAGTTTATTTTACCAGACCATGGTAACATTCATTGTATTACTTCCCTTTTCATTTAAGGTGATTCCCGAGGTTAGCTTAATGCAATGGGGCCAGTTATTTATTCTGGGCGTATTTTTTACCGCGCTACCACATACCCTGTTTGCTTTTAGTCTGTTGAACTTAAAAGCAAAAACAGTCAGTCTGATTGCCTGTATTCAGGTTGTTTATGCCACTTTATTTGCTGCACTGTTACTTGGTGAATGGCCTGAAATGCAGACCATCCTTGGTGGTTTGATTGTGGTATCAACTGCAATGTATGAATCCTATACTTCTGGACAGAAATCATGAAATACTATTTTATGATCTTCCAACTGCCATCGGCCTGACGACAAGCCGTACCGTATACTTGTTCTGTTTTTCCACCAACACTTGCATTAACAGTAAATTCACGGCAGGGGCCGTTGTTCCCCTCATAAGTACGCGTTGGTTTAACCGCATAGTCATAACCTGTATCCGGATTATGCCATGTTGAAACCTGGTTAGTCCGGTTCTTTTCCATCACCCACGATGTGCGCATACGATCCTGCTCATCCATATATTTACCAACGGTTTGACCAATTTGTGCACCGATTGCCACACCTAACATGATAGCAAGCGCACGACCGGTTCCTCGCCCCACCGTCGACCCTACCGCAGCCCCTAGAGCCGCACCGGTTAAACCACCGGCTTCCTGTTTACTCGCACAACTACTTAGGCTAAAGGTTAAAACAGCGACCAGCATAACCACCATTATCTTTTTCATAATAATATCCTTTCATATCGTTAATCGGCATAATCAAAAAGCAGCATTGAACATTTTATTATTAATAATATAAGGCCAAATTTTTCTATTTCAATTAAACTGAATTCTTGTTTCCCTTTTACAAACCGTTGTGGTTGTCGGTTTCGCCTGCATTCAACATTGTATGTAAAAATTGTGTATGTTCGGCCGCTTCACGTCCCAGACTGGTTAAATAGCCACCGTCTATTTGAGTGATAAAACCCTTATCAAACAGGCGTTGTGCAGCTGATATTTTCTCCGGGGCGGCTGTTTTATGAATTTTAATACCTTCCAGGGTTGTCGAAAGATCATAAAGCATCAATACTTCCAACTCTGCAATGTTTTCCGGCGAATAAGACATTCTGACTCCTTAGGTTTTACGTTCAAAGTCATATCTGACTGTGTTCTAATATTAAAACATACTCTTATAAGGATTAAATGCAAAGACTTTATACACATACTGTCTATAAAAATTGTGCCATCCAAACGGATGGCACTCGTGGGGGGGGATTTTATTTTAGGCTATCACAGTTACAACTGCGTAACCGTTTGTGCGCTGTAATCCGGTGGTGCGCTACCAAAAGGAGTCGGGAAACCGGCAACTCCGAGTACTTGCCCGGCCACAATACCATCCAGTGTTAGAGTACCGGTATCCACTTCATAATTAAGTGGATCCGCATCATTGCCTGATGTACCGGTTCCACTGAAATCATAAAGACTAATACTCCGACCGTTAATGTCAGTTAAATTCAGGCCAAGATCCGTTGTTTCTTTTTTAATTGTAACGACATTACCTCGCAGATGAGATAATCGCATCCTGGCATAACCATTAGCCGCCGACATCTGTAAATTGGAAACCTGATCATTGGTAATGGTTCCAAATACCGCTATACGCTGTCCAACCGAGATATCCGCAATACTAAATGTACCAACACTTAATTGTTTTAAAACAGTTGTACTGTCATCAAGCATAATAGTAACGTTATCATTAAAAACAACACTACCATTTGCTCTGAATACGGTTGCACCCCGAACTACAATTTCATTACCGTTACGGGAAGTCACTGTTCCCCGAACCAGATCCATATCACCACCCGGTACACTGCTGCCCGCGTACACTTCACGTGCTTCATAACGCAACGGTCCAAATTTGAGTTCACCTTTAACAATAATGCCGGTGTACTGCGCGACCGTATCTAATACCTTGAGTCCATCCGTACCCTGATAACTGATACCGTCAATTTCATAAAAAGTATTATCATTCGTTTCAATCCGTAACGCACCAAAGATTCGTTGACCAAAACCGATGCGATGGAAAAATGGTCGAATATAAACATCAAAACTACTATTTTCAACACTCACCGTTTTCAAGGGTCCACGAACACGATGTAGCTTAGGCTTGACGGGATCGACCTCGGCAATCAGCACAGGATCCACTGTCATTGTCACTTGATCTGCATTGAATACAACCGTATTGGACTGCTCTAAATCAAAATCCAGCATCAAATTTTTGGGGATACCCGGTGCAACCGGTAAAGCACCACGCCCTTCCAATGTCACATTGACTTCCAATGTACTAATCGCTTGTCCGCTACTATCAACGATACGAGTTACTGCTGTGGCATTCCCGCTTGCATCTTCTACCTGTATATCGGCATTGGAGTAATCAAGAACAATACTGCCTTTCACATAACGGCCATTGGGTACCGTTGCGGCTGTCAGAAATTCAGTAAGATCCGTGTATTGGGCAAAATCGATCCGGGTTGAAAGGGGCAATGTTTCAACAACCGTACCATTTGCATGGGTCAGTTTGATGGACAACACATCAACGGTATAAGTAACAAAATCACCTTCTGCATCCGTTAATGCCACCAATACCTCGCCATCAGCGTTGCTATTTGCCTGATTGGTATCACCACCACCGCCACAGGCTGACAAAGTTAAAAAAAAGACAAGGTTCATTAACAATAGAAACCAGCGAGATTGTTTGGGCTTAAAGTCGGGTTCGGTACTCATCATGAGATATTCCTCCATATTGTTCATTATTTTGATAAATCTTTATAACCACTAATCAATCCAACGCAGGTAACCCAATATGGTTGACAATAAAATGGAAAAATTTCAAAGAATAGGAGGAAAGAGGGAAATTCATAAACAGATAATAATCTTTAATGTTTGATCTGTATCAATTTATTCATTGTCAAAACATATTATATTTTCCAAATTAACGAACAAATAATATTAGAAAGCTGTCAGGTGTAGAAGTTATGACGAATCACCGCATAGGCTGCTTTGGTCATTATGACTTCAGTCACATTGCCCATTTTGCTAAAAAGCGTTTTATTGATGGCGAAAGCACTATTCAATTATTGCAACAAGCACGTTCAGACACCGAACGCGAAGAAATTGCACTGGTTTGTATGCTGGATATTGCAGATGATCTCGTGCTTGATGTTCAGCTCGAATGTCGTTATGCCGATGATTGCCAACAAACAAACTGCAGAGAAAAACTCCGGCAACTGATACAAACAGAATTACAAAATAACGGACAGGGAACAGGATTGCCGTCAGACACACCCCCCTATTAAATGGCTAAAATTAAATCACTCCGGATCCTTAAATCCGCTATCAGTGACAAAATAGGCGTATAATACGTTTCTTTTAATCCAGGAAACCGGATACATGTCAAACGTAAAACTGACCGAATACAGTCATGGCGCAGGTTGTGGCTGTAAAATTGCCCCCAGTGTACTGGAAGAAATCCTGAAAACATCCTCAACACCGATTCATGATCCCTGTTTACTGGTTGGCAATGACACTAAAGATGATGCAGCGGTTTATGATTTGGGAAATGGAACGTCTGTTATCAGCACCACTGATTTTTTTATGCCGATAGTCGACGACCCGTTTGAATTCGGACAAATTGCCGCCACCAATGCCATCAGTGATATTTATGCAATGGGGGGGGCCCCTTTAATGGCCATTGCTATCTTAGGCTGGCCAATAAAAAAACTCAGTTCGGAGGTTGCCGCACAGGTTATTGAAGGTGGTCGGCATGCCTGTAAGCTGGCAGGCATTGCATTAGCCGGAGGCC